>NZ_JTLD01000004.1:0-300000 GCF_000798815.1 Alistipes sp. ZOR0009
TCATCCTGAGCCAGGATCAAACTCTCCATAGTAGAAGATTGTTTTGAAGACCAAAGTCTCCGAATGTTGTTCCTAGCCTTAATTTTGAACTCTAATCTAAAATTAGAATTGTTTTGTTTTTCTATCTCTTCTCAGTGCCTCAAAGAACTCTTATTATTCGCTCAACAAACTTGTTGATTGCGGCTGCAAAGGTAAGTGTTATTTTTAAATTTCAAAATTAATTTTCATTTTTTGAAAATCTGATTTCAGAAATGCTACACCTCTGCTGTTTCAATCGTTTTAAGAGCGTATTTCCTTTCGGAAAGCGGATGCAAAAGTAGCGCTATTTTTTGAATCTGCAATAGTCTTGCGTACTTTTTCCCAACTAAAAAATCTCAAAAAGTTACATTTATCTGTTTTTCTGAGTGTTGAAAAATGAAATAAAAGAAGGTTTGTTTAAGTCGTCAAATAGGCTATTTTTGGACTTAAATACCGTATTGTATATGCATAACGACAAAAAGGTGGTAATAATACCGACCTACAACGAGATAGAAAATATTAATGCTATCATTACTAAGGTTCTAGGGCTACTTGGAGACTTTAACATCCTTATTATAGACGACGGATCGCCTGACGGAACTGCTGATGAAATTAAAAGAATGCAATCCCTCCAAGAAAACGAAGGGCGTATTCATCTAATCGAACGTAGCGGCAAATTAGGGTTAGGAACTGCTTATTTAACTGGTTTCAAGTGGGCTATTGCAAACGATTTTGACTATATATTTGAAATGGATGCGGATTTTTCTCATGACCCAGAGGATTTAATCCGCCTTTACGAAGCCTGCAGAGAGGGTGCTGATTTAGCAATTGGATCTCGATATGTTAATGGCGTCACCGTTGTAGAATGGCCTATCGGACGCATTTTAATGTCGTACTATGCATCTGCATATGTTCGTTTTGTTACTGGAATGCCTGTACAGGATACAACCGCAGGCTTCAAATGCTACCGAAGAAAAGTTCTTCAAACCATCAATCTCGATAATATCAAGATGAAGGGGTACGGATTTCAAATAGAGATGAAGTATAACACCTACCTGCTTCAATTCAAAATAGCAGAAGTGCCAATTATATTTAGAGATAGAACAAAAGGCACCTCCAAGATGTCTGGAGGGATATTTGGCGAAGCATTTTGGGGTGTACTAAACATGAGGCTAAGAAGTCTGTTTGGTAATATAAAAGAAAATCCAAACGCATAATGGCAACATTCCTCATAAACGGAGCTACGATAGTAAACGAAGGCAAGTCCTTTATTGGAAATGTCCTTCTAAAGGATGGACTAATTAACCGCATATCCACTTGTCCAATAGAAGCAGAAGCCACCATTATTGATGCTACAGGGCTGCTCCTCATTCCTGGCGTAATTGACGATCAGGTGCATTTTCGAGAGCCTGGCCTAACACAGAAAGGAGACATACAATCGGAATCTAGGGCAGCAGTAGCAGGCGGCGTTACCTCCTTTATGGAAATGCCCAATACAAAACCACCAACAACGACCCTTGAACTTCTTGATCAAAAATATGAAATCGCAGAAAAGAGCTCATTTGCCAACTTCTCGTTTTATATCGGAGCAACCAACGACAACCTCGCTTTAATCTCAAAAATTGATCCCAATTCGGTTTGTGGAGTTAAAGTTTTTATGGGATCTAGCACTGGAAATATGCTTGTAGATGAAAAAAAGGTGCTGGAGGGGATTTTTGCAGAGTGCCCCACCATAATAACAACACACTGCGAAGATGAGGCGACTATTAAAAAAAATCTTGCAGAATTTCAGGTGAGGTATGGAGATAAAATTCCCGTTGAAGCGCACCCTCTAATCCGATCTAACGAAGCCTGCCTGCGCTCAACGGATATTGCCGTTGGTTTAGCAACAAAATACAGTTCAAAACTCCATGTTTTGCACATTTCGACCAAAGAGGAGCTGGCGTTATTTGACAAAAAACCGCTTGTAGAAAAGAAAATCACCGGGGAAGTGTGTGTTCATCACCTTTGGTATTCTGATCAGGATTACAGTTCAAGAGGTAATTTCATAAAATGGAATCCAGCAATCAAATCTGCAGAAGATCGAGATGCACTTAGGGCAGGTTTATCTATAGGAAAGTTAGATGTCGTTGCAACGGATCATGCTCCGCATACGCTTAACGAAAAATCTAATCCGTATAGCACCGCACCATCAGGAGGACCAGCCGTGCAACACTCCCTAGTTCTTATGCTCGAACTTGCTAAACAAGGGATCTACAGCATTGAAGCGGTTGTTGAAAAAATGTGCCATGCACCTGCAACCCTTTTCAATATCTCTAAAAGAGGATTTATCCGAGAAGGCTATCATGCCGATCTTGTTCTAGTAGATCCAAAAGCAGAATGGACTATTTCAAGAGAAAATATCTTTTACAAATGTGGATGGTCTCCGTTTGAGGGTGTAAAACTATCAAACAATGTAAAAAAGACCTTTGTGAATGGAATCCTAGTATACGATACAGGGGCATTTGTTTCCGATAAGCCTAACGGAGTTCGATTGAAATTCGATAGATAATAAAAAAGGGGACCTCAATTTTGAAGTCCCCTTTTTATTTACAGAATCTACTAGTAGAATCTGTAACGAGTATCTTTTATGTCTGCAGCTTTACGAAGAGCTTCGTACGATTGGTATACCGCACGCTGAGCATTCATTCCACTAATGCGAACTTTTTCGGACTCGATACTAAATGCAGGATCTACCGTCTTTCCTGTTTGCTGAAGCACATAAACTCCATTTAAACCTACAACTGGCTTGCTTATTGTATTTGGCTTAATGGTTGTTGCTGCTGCAATTAAGGCTGGTTCGATACCTACATTAGGCACAATGTACGAACTGAAAGCGATATCATTTGCATCTGCAGCGGTTGTTCCTAACTTCTGGGCAAGTTGGTCGATGCTAGAAACACCCTTAAGCGATTCTTCCATCTTTTTCTCCAACATTTCACCCTTCTTTTCGCGCTTCACTAAGTACTCAACATCCTTCTTAACCTGATCTAGAGGAGCAATACCTTTTTCGCGAATTCCAGTAACAACTGCAACAACAAACTGATCCTTCAACTCAAACACTTTTGAGATCTCGCCCTTATCTGTTTCGTATGCCCAACGAACAATTTCGCGAGGATTGATTAAGCCAGCAATATTACGCTCATTTGCACCCAAACGAGATGCTGCTCTCTTATTCAACTTTTCTGCCGCAACTTTCTTGTTAAAATCTTCATAGCTCTTACAGTCTGCTACGAAACGGTTTGCCGCATTATAAGCCGCTTGAACGGTATGGCTGCTTGGCTCCACATCGCGCTGAACAACGGCAAGCTGAACTCTCTTTGTTGCTGCACCACGATCTGTAACTTGAAGAATGTGGTAGCCAAAATTAGTTTGAACCAACTTTGTTGAACCAACAGGTGCCGCAAACGCAGAATCGTTAAATGCAGGAACCATCATTCCTTGACGGAACCAACCTAACTCTCCTCCCTTTTCTGCAGAGCCCTTATCAGCCGAATACTTCTTTGCTAATTCGGCAAAGTTACCTCCTCCTCGCACTGCGGCAAGAACGCTATCAGCTTGAGGCTTAGAAGCCACTAAAATATGACGAGCCTTTACGGAGTCTGGCATCATTCGGATGCTAGCAATGCGGGCCATGATAAATGAGTTTCCGTCGAAATACGGCTTAAGGAAAGAAGCTGTATTAGCGTTGAATGCAAAACTATCCAATTTAGCAGCAAGCTGACCTTTTGCATAGAACTTTTCATCAAACCCTTTATCCGAATTATTTTGAGCGTACTGAGCTGGATTTTGAGCAGCCATAAATTCTGCCTCAGATCCCTTAACCCAACTTAGCGCATTGTCGAAATCGTCCTTCGAAGGCTTTACATCAAAAACCACATACTCGATATCACGACCATCTTCCTGTTCGAACATCTTTTTATGCTTGTTGTAGTACTCCTTTAAGTCTGAATCTGACACCTTAATTGTTGAATCAGAAACTGCGAAAAAGTTCTGAGCAACAAAGCGAATGCTATACTTGTTGGCATCATTTGAAAGAGCACGCTTGGCATCTAACGAAGTTACGTAAAGAGAACGCTGAATTAACGAAGAGAACTTACGAGTTAAACGTTCAACCTTAACTTGGCTTTGAATGTAATCCCAGTAAACTCGGCTTCTTCCGGTTTGATCTGCATCCAGATTTTTCACAAAGGCTGCAATCTGATTGCGATCAACCTGACCTGTTTGCGGATTTTGAAAGAAGTTCTGAACAACTGGAGAGATATGATTCCCTTGAATCATATCTGCCATCTCATCGTCAGATACATCAATTCCCTCTTCCTTCATTTTTTGGTCAAGTACGATTTCACGTACCATCTCTTCCCATGCTTGTTCTCTGATGGCAGTATTTTCCTCCTCGGTTAGGGCCGATTTGCCTGAAAGCAACTTCTGAGTCTCAGACATTTCATCAACTCGTTTCTGAAATTGAGTAACAGATATCTTGTGCCCGTCGATTTCAGCCACCTGCATTTTAGAACTGTTCAGGAATGAACTCCCTGAATTGATTATGTCCCCCAAAATGAATGAAAGGAGAGCAAAACCAATAACAACAGCAATCAAAACACCGGAGCGGCTTCTAATTTTTTCTAGTGTTGCCATGAAGTATTTAATTTAAATTAATTCATTTTTTTGAGACCACGAATATAGTAAAATACCATATAAACCAAATGGTTTTGCACTCTTTTTTATTCCTGAACCGTTAAATGAACGAGTATGATACGGGTTGAAGACATCCTTAGAATCTTTATCTTAAATTGATCGATAAGGATAATCTCGTTAGGAAGCGGAATGTTCTGGTTGTAGTAGAGAATAAAGCCTGCTATCGTATCGTATTCTTCCGATTCTGGAATCTTCAAGCTATACTTTTCGTTAATGTCTTCAACTTTTAATTTCCCCGAAAGCAGGAAAACGCCCTCTTTTACCTGCTTGTCAACAGTATCCTTTTCGTCATGCTCGTCTTCAATTTCCCCAAAAATTTCTTCAATAATATCTTCAATAGTAACCATTCCGGCAGTTCCTCCAAACTCATCCACCACAATGGCAATAGACTTATGCTCCTTAATAAATCTTGTCAGCATTTTCTGGGCAGACATTGTTTCTGGAATAATGCTCACAGGGAGGAGCATTTGCCTAACAGATTTTGGAGACTTAAAAAGATCTTTAGAATTAACATAGCCTATCACATTGTCGATACTATCCTGATAGACCGGTATCCGAGAAAAATTTGTTTCAACAAAAATATTCCGCAGCTCTTCAATCCCAGAGTTTACGTCAATTGCTCTCATATCAGTTCGCGGAATCATACGATCTCTCACCTTTACCTCTGAAAAATCGAGCGCATTCTGAAATAGCTTAATATCATGGTTCGACTCCACATCTTGATGTCGCGTTGATTCATCAATGAGGTTGATTAAATCTACCTTGTCGAAAATTGGCCTAGCATCCTTCGCGCCGATCTTCACTCCGAAAATTTTCAGGATTAGAACGGAAAACCAAGTACTAAACTTAGCGACAGGGTAAAAAATGAAGTAAAGAAAAAGCAACGGAAAAGTAAAAAAACGAAGAAAAGAGTTAGCCTTTAACCGAAAAAATGCCTTAGGAAGAAATTCACCGGCAACCAATATCAAACTTGTTGACAGCAGGGTATTTACGACCAATATCGTAGCATCCGATTTAATATGCTGCTGCAATAAAGGAGTGACCAGCTGAGTGGTGTAAATTCCATAAATTACAAGCGCGATGTTATTGCCCACAAGCAACGTGGAAATAAACTGTCCAGGATGCTTTATAAATATGTCAAATATGGATGCATATGCTTTCCCCTGCTTGCGATCTAACTCAATCCGCAACTTATTAGAACTTAGGAAGGCTATTTCCATTCCCGAAAAAAAGGCAGAAGTTACAAGGGTGAGCAAAATTACTACAATCACGGTATCCATCAGATGGCCTGCTTACGGATTCTATACCTCACAAGAAACATCAAAAGACAAAGTCCTGCCAAGATAAGCATACGCATTCCGGCATCACTCCCAATGGTAAGAAATGAAAATGCAGAAAAAAAGATGAGGAATAATGACATTACTCCCCAGATCCACATCCAAATTCTATTCTTTTTCGCAGAAATCTTCATCTCAATTAGAATGAAAAGCCTGACATTTTAGGCTTTTTTACGTTATAATCCTGAAATTTTTCATCGGCATCAATACCTTCGCCAGTGCTAGTCGAACCATCTGCACGAACAACCTTAACAAAGACATCGGAAGAAACCCTGCGGGTTTGCTCATTCCAGTAAAGTTTCTCGGTATAAAGTGTTTCCCCCTTACTGTTTTTACCAACTACGTTACCTCTCGCTTCCCACAGCTTCTGGTTCTCATGATAAATAGCGTAGTTAGCCGTAATACTTGCAACAAGAGCACCTGCCTCGTTGAAAGATTCCGCCTTAATCCCCTTGTTAAACTCAGAAAAAGGCTCCTTTTTCAAGCTGTAACGCTGAACATACGGAGCAGAAACAATCATTCTAGGCTTACCACCCTGGGTATAGACTGATCTAAAGTTATCCATCGTCTCCGAAGGCTTATTCTCAAAATTCGAGATCGCCTTAACGGTTTCCAGATCGCTCTTACACGATACTAAAAAGGTAGCACCTGCCAATGCAGATGCCACCATTACTTTCTTCAAAAGCGAAGCTGTATTTCGCATATACTAAAACTATCTTGATCTAACGGTTGTACGTTCATTAATACCGCAACCAACGGTAATTGTTTGACCAACTTCGTAAGCGTAGCTAAATAAATCAGTCTTACTTGGGAAAGCTGCTGAATAGTTATTTATCAAACGATCTGCCTCATCTGCAACTGAAGAGTCAACTTGTTTTGCTTTGCGAAGATAATCAACGGCCACAAAGTAAGGTCCTGCACTCAAAATTGGATCTGCTGCATTACATTTCTCTGATCCTATGATATTGGCTATAATAATGTAAGCCATTCCGCTATTTCCATCAGCATCTAGGGCAAGACGTGCTAGAGACTTCGCTTCTGACTTATTTCCTGACTTCATCATTGAACTAGCTGCATATAGGTAGATATTCGCCTTATCTTTACCCGATTTGGCGCTTGCAGCTTCCTTAAAGTATGGAAGAGCTTTCCCATATTCCCCTCTTTCTACAAAAAGATTGGCAACATTCAGTGCTCCTTCAGGGCTAGGCTCCGCCTTTTGTAAGGCTATAGCCGCCTTAAAGAATAGATCGGACTTAGTGCAACGATTTGCTGAAAGCAAGGAAACGATACGCTTTAGCATATCCACATCATTGGGAGTTTGCTCAAATTTTGAAGAATATAAAGCAATCAAGTTATCGCAACTTGCAACGCCGCTATTTACAAATGTGGCGTCCATTGTTGTTTTTGCGTTCTTCACCTCCTCGTTTGTCGGATCTGCAGCAAGCTGCTTCTCAACCACGCTTCCGTAGGTAGAGTAGTAACTCATTACTTGATCTGCAGTCGCGGCCTTCTTCTTATACAAATCGCATGTAATAACCATTCCGTAAGCTATAATTTCTGCGCTAGCATTATCACCTTGGCTTTTAACTAGCGAGTTAATCATATCCAATGCGTGAGGAGCTTGATCTGGTCTATAAACCAATAGATCTTGTACTTTAAACTCTAATGCACTTGCTGCATACTTGGGAAAGTACTTAATACGTGTATCATATAGAGCCATCAAAGAATCAACATAAGCCTGCTTAGCGGCCTCATTTGGAGCCGTTTCAATGAAGTGCTGATAAATTACACGCCCCTCTTGAAGGGCTTTTAGTGACGCTCCTGGACAAATCTTATATGCAACTCTCCAGTACTTATAAGCTTCCTTGTAATCCTTTGCCTTAAATCCATCTTTATAAAGATTTAGATTTGTGGCACATGTCTTTCTTGCGTCCTCGTCGGGTCCATACTTCGGATCCTGAAGGTACGATTGAGCAGAAGCACTAACTGCCATAAATAGCAGAACAGCTAATACTCCTAATTGAACCAATTTACTTTTCATGCTACAGATAATATTAAAACTTTTACATATAATGCTAATCAAACATTGGTTTGAGGAACCAACGGTCAAATAAGGAAACCCCTACTGTAAAGGTAAAATAGTTCTCCTTTATTCCACTTGCAGCTTTTGTGCCACGCTGCCCGTACTCAAATGAAGTGTTAATATACGACAATCCCTTCAACGGAAATCCGATCCCTGCAGTTACAGCAATATCCTTAGATTTTTTGCCATCTACCTTGTAGTAAAGATCAGAGTAGCGCGCACCAATTCTATACGTAACTCGGCTAAAGTAGTTTCTAAAATCTCTTACATTGGGCGTAAACTCAACCCCTGCTCTTACGGCATTTGTATTCACATACTGAGAAAGGTGGTCTAAAGGATCAACCTTAGTCCATTGTGTAAACTCGTAATCAAGAGCAAGTGTGAAGGCATCAAACTTACCGTAAGAAAAACCGAGTCCATACTTTGAAGGGATTCCAAAGTTAACCCTAGAATTGTTATCCTTTATGGTATCGGTAACTCCAATTGAGGAATAAATAAAATCTTTATATGAAGCCCTAATTTTCAATTTAGGCTGATAGGTTAAACCTATATTTACAAACTTTTCGTCTCCAATCTTCTTAAAATACTGCATACCGGTAGAGAATCCAACATTCGACACCATTACTCGTGTTTCTCGGGTAGAGGACAAGTAATTCGGGTTGGTGCTGGAAAATATGGTATTGTAAGTTCTATCTATCGAACCAAAATAGAGGTTAAAATTTGCACCTACAGATAAACCTTCGAGAATCTTCACTCCCACTCCGATCTGTCCCAAATTGATTCCGCCTTTTCCGTTATTCTCGTAGGATACATTTCCAACCTCGGCAAGAATCTTTTGATCCGTTTCATCATAGGCCATCCTATATCCAACTTGAGTCATTGGCTGAATGGTTAACGCAGTAAAAACGCGCTTCGAAATAGGAAACGCTAAGGAAAGGTGGTCAAAGGCAAAACCGTTGAAGCTCGATTTCTTAGTGCGATTTTCAGCATAAATATTATTCGACTCAACACCAAAATCAACTATAAAGGTTGTTGTGTCTTGTGCTGTCAAAGCCGCTGGATTCAAGTGATTTATGGTAAATCGGCTTCTCAAGCCAATACCTGCATCGCCCATTCCCCTTGTATTTGAAAATCCAGGACTAGATAGTTGTCCTATTCCATACAATGTGGATGGTGAATATATATTCTTGCTATATTCTTGAGCGCTAGCTGTCAATCCAATAACAGCAAATAGTAGTAAAGACGAAGTACGTAAAGTTTTGCTATACATTATGCTCTAAAATTCGGTTCAAACCTAGGACTACCAAATTGGGAACGACAAATATGCTATTTTTTAATCTTCCATCAAAGAAAAATGCATCCCCGCCAGTAAATATCACCTTCATATCAGGGTAAATAGGTTCAAATTTGTCGATATAAGAGTCCAACTCAAATATAACACCATTCAAAACTCCAGCCCTAATTGCCTCGGTGGTATTTTTACCAACTAAAGAAAATTCTTCCGTTTTTTCGAGTAAAGGAAGCTTCGAAGTAAAGGAATTTAATGCCTTAAATCGGGTTGCAATCCCTAGCGATATGTTTCCTCCTACAAAAACTCCTTTGTCGGAAATAACGTCGATGGTGATTGCCGTTCCGCAATCAACTACTAAAACGTTTCGGTTGGGGTAAATATTGTTTGCCCCAACTGCTGCTGCCAAACGGTCGAGCCCTAAGGTAGTTGGACTTTCATACCCATTTACCAACGGAATTGCCGTTTTGTGGTTAAATAACAGTAATTCTGACTCTATATAACTATTGATCCACAAAGGAATAGGCTCTGTTCTTACAGACGCGACAATTCCCTTTTCAAACGTAGAATTTGTCTCAAAAAAAAGACGCGCTAGAGGATCTTCCCAAGAGCTACATCTTTCGATGCTGGTAACCTCCCCATTCTCTACCGAGGCCAACTTTATGCAGGTATTGCCTACATCTACAACTAAGTTCATAGTGCCGCCTCCCGCATTTTGGATAGAACGGAATAAGCCGCATCTACATCCTTAACATTTGGAATGGATATGTACAATTTTTCGTTTGCCTGCTTTACCTTAAAGCTTTGTGGCGATTTTTGAAGATATGCAATCAACTTCCCAAACATCGGCATTTGATAGTAACCAGACATCTGATTAGATATGAAGTAAACGATCATAATGCCATTTTTTAAGATAATCTTTTCGAATCCTAACGACATAGCCAACCGCCTTAACTTTACAACATGCAGCAGCTGCTCAACCTCTAACGGCATTGGGCCAAATCGATCGACAAGCCTTGCTTTGTATTTTTCAAGTTCCTCCTCATCGTCAATTGCGTCAAGTTCTCGATACAACCGAATTTTTTCGGGGATACTTCCAATGTAGGCATCGGGCAGTAAGAGTTCCATATCGGTATCAATATGGCAATCTGTTACAAAATTAATATCGTGCTTTTCTGGTTCGCTCTCTGCGTTTTCAAATAGATAGCGAAATTCAGAATCCTTCAATTCTTGGATTGCCTCATTCAATATTTTATGGTAGGCTTCAAATCCTATTTCTGCGATAAACCCACTTTGTTCTCCACCTAGCAGGTTACCAGCACCTCGAATATCCAAATCCTGCATCGCAATATTAAAGCCACTTCCCAAATCGGAGAAATCTTCAATAGCCTTCAACCTACGCCGTGAATCTTGTGGAAGACCAGAGACAGGAGGTGCTAGCAGGTAACAAAAAGCCTTTTTATTAGAACGCCCAACCCGGCCTCTAAGCTGATGCAAGTCGCTCAACCCAAACTGATGGGCGTTATTTATAATAATGGTATTCGCATTCGGAATATCTAATCCAGACTCTATGATAGAGGTTGCCAGAAGAATGTCCGCTTCTCCGTTGATAAATGCCATCATAGTTTTCTCCAACTTCTCAGGTTCCATCTGACCATGAGCAACCAATGTTTTTATGTTGGGAACCAACTTTTTGATATAGTTTTCGACTTCAAGAATATCGATTACCCGATTATGAACAAAGAAAACCTGCCCTCCTCTATCCAATTCGTAAGCAATTGCTTCGCGAATTATTTCCTCGTTAAAGGTGTGAACTTCTGTCGAAACTGGATGCCTATTAGGCGGCGGCGTTTGGATGATAGACAAATCTCGAACCCCCATAAGGGAAAACTGTAAGGTTCTAGGAATTGGCGTTGCGGTAAGGGTAAGCGTATCTACATCGTGCTTCATCTGCCTAAGCTTTTCTTTTGCAGACACCCCAAATTTTTGCTCTTCATCGATAACAAGCAACCCAAGATCCTTAAATTTTACATCCTTTCCGACAATACGATGCGTTCCTATTAGAATATCGACCTTTCCTTCCACAACATCTTTTAAGATTTCCTTAGATTCCTTTGCCGTTTTCAGACGACTTATCGACTCTATTCTAACTGGGAAATCCTTAAGCCTATCCCTAAATGTTTTTAGATGCTGAAGGGCGAGAATCGTTGTTGGCACAAGAACCGCAACCTGCTTGCTATCTGCCGCTGCTTTCAAGGCTGCTCGAACAGCAATCTCCGTTTTACCAAAACCAACATCTCCACAAACCAGTCTATCCATCGGCATCTCCGATTCCATATCCTCTTTAAAGGCCTTTGTGGCACGAACCTGATCTGGTGTGTCCTCGTAAATAAACGATGCTTCCAGCTCATACTGCATAAAGGAATCGGCAGAAAACTGGTATCCCTTCGATGCTCTTCTCTGCGAATAGAGGGCTATCAGGTCCTTTGCAATATCCTTTACCTTTTTCTTTGTCTGGGTTTTTAATTTTTGCCAAGCACCGCTACCGAGCTTATAAATTTTAGGAGGTTCACTATCCTTACTTTTAAATTTTGAAATACGATGCAGCGCATGAATATTTACAAATAGGACATCGTTATCACGATATACCAGCTTAATAGCCTCCTGCATTTTCCCGTTGACCTCTGTTTTCACCAAGCCTCCAAATACGCCAACACCGTGGTCTATATGCACTACAAAATCGCCAATTTGAAGGTTGCTCAACTCCTGAATCGTAATTGACTCACTTTTATTCAACTCTCCGCGAAGCTTATACTTTTGGTATCGCTCAAAAATTTGGTGATCTGTATAGCAGCACAACTTCGCCTGATGATCCACAAACCCCTCATGCAGGGCAAGCTGTACAAAGTCAAACTCAATATGCTTTTTTGTAATAGAATCAAAAATGGCATGCAACCTCTCCACCTGAGCGGGGTTCTCGGAAATGAGGCAGGTGGTGTATCCCATCTCTCCATTATCCATTATGGTGTTGGAAAGTAGCTCAAAGTTTTTATTGAAGGTTGGCTGGGGGGTTGTTGAAAATTCGACGACAGTATTGCCGCTGACCAATACCGAAGGGGCTAGCGATATTACAGAGAAACGGGTAAATCCCTCTAACAAGTTATCGGGGGTGATTATCCACTCCTGTTTTTCTCCCTTTCCTTGCGCAGATTCGATTTTTGTAACATCCGTATTTGCATCTATTTCAACAAAACGCCGATGCACAAAATCAGGCTCTACAACCCAAAACTTCGAGGATTCAGGAATATAGTCGAATATGCTAACCTTTAGCTCTGATAGCGACGCATTTTTGAGGTTAGGAACAACCTCAATAAACGGAAGACGATCCTCGGAAAGCTGCGTATCTATATTAAAGGTCCGAAGAGACTCCACTTCGTCTCCAAAAAAATCTACACGATATGGTCTGTTGTCCGAGAAGGAAAAAATATCTACAATACCACCACGCACCGCAAACTGTCCTGGTTCAAAAACAAAATCGACCCGTTCAAAATTGTACTCCAAAAGAACATCACGAACAAAGTCTATAGAGACCTTCTCTCCGATACTTATTTTAAGGGTATTGGTTCTTAACTTCTCCGACGAAACGACCTTTTCGATAAGCGCTTCGGGATAGGTAACAATTGCCAAAAAACCATCTTTGGGGGCTCCCTCTTTTAGCGCATTAAGCACAGCCGTACGCTGAATAATTCCAGAAGGGTCTTCTTGCCCATACTGTATAGAGCGCTTATAGGCCGAAGGAAAAAAGAGGATTCGGTCGGATTGTGTTAGATTAAAGAGGTCGTTATAAAAATAGGCGGCATCATCCTTTTCGTTTAGCACGAAAAAGAGAACCTGCTCATTGGCCAAAATCAGCGAGGCCACCACACTCTGTGCCGAGCCATTTAGCCCATCTATCTTTATTGAAGAGCAGCCAGACTTCAAATGCGTTTTCAATGCATGGACAGAGTCCTGCTGCTCTATTCTCTTAACAAGCTGTTGAACGTTCAAGTTGTTTGATTTTAACTTCGAACGCAAATTTAATCAATAATTCTCAACACAAGGAGTATTCGGCAATAGTATTCAACCTTGATTTACTGACGCTTCCTGCATAAACTCCTCTGCCTTTTTTACTAAACGATACGATCCGACCATAAAAGGAATTCGCTGGTGTAATGAAGTTGGCTTTATTTCAAGAATTCGCTTGGTGCCAGTAGAAGCCTTACCTCCAGCCTGCTCGGCCAAAAAAGCAATAGGGTTGCACTCATAAATCAGACGAAGTTTACCTTCTGGTTTCGAGTGCGTTTGTGGGTAAAGAAAAATCCCACCATAGAGAAGATTTCGATGAAAATCGCTCACCAAGCTCCCAATGTATCTAGCGGAATAAGGTCTGTTAGTTGCTGGGGATTCCTCCTTACAATAGTCGATATAGCGCTTTATGCCTGTTGGAAAGGATTTATAGTTCCCCTCATTTACCGAATATATCTTTCCCGACTTAGGGGTTTCGATTCCATTATGCGACAAGCAAAACTCTCCGATAGAAGGGTCTAAGGTAAAACCGTAAACTCCTTTACCTGTAGTGTACACCAGCATGGTAGAGGAACCATAAATAATGTAACCTGCACAAACCTGTTTTTGCCCTTCCTGCAAGAAATCCTCTAAAACGGCCTTCTCTCCACGAGGACTAATACGGCGATAAATGGAGAAAATTGTACCTACCGAAACGTTAGAGTCCAAGTTCGCCGAGCCGTCAAGCGGATCCATACACACAATGTACTTTCCCTCTCTCGACATTTCATCCTCAAAGTTTACAATTTCATCATTTTCCTCTGAGGCTACCCCACAGCATTCGGTGCTATTTTTTAAGCTATTAATAAAAAGTTCATTGGCAATATAGTCAAGCTTTCGCTGCTCTTCCCCTTGGACATTTACAGTACCTATAGTTCCTAAAATGTCTGCAAGACCTGCCTTGTTTATCGACCTGTTTACAATCTTAGCCGCTACGCTGATATGGTGCAGCAAGCGGGTAAATTCGCCTGTTGCGTATGGGAAATCGGCTTGGCGCTCAATAATAAACTCGGATAATGTTGTAACCTTGTACTTTTTTAAAATAGCATTCATGACTTATAAAGATAATAGAACCTTACACTGCTACCTACCGGTTGGACATGCTGCAAATTAATATAAATAAAACCACCCATGCAAACGTTTGCGCTATAATTTAAAATAGACAAATGAAATTAAAGCTACATTTATCAACCAACAAGACATTTATACATTACTATTTGTTATATTCAAACAACAAGCAGCAACAACACCTACTATTCAGCATTGTTTTTTCCATCTTTTTAATTTTACATCGATTTATATCGGTTTTGAGGTTACTTATACCTTAAAACAGAAGCTAAATTCAAGACAAAACATGCTATCCCTACTATTTTTAGTAACTTTCGACCCGCCATAAATTGGCGTTAAATGCAACCTGCATGCTGTACAACGCGTACATGCATCAAAACAACCTTGTCATGCGGGTTCATCCAACCGTAAAACAGCATATTCGGATGAAAGTATTCAAATTTGGAGGAGCATCTGTTAAGGATGCCAACGGAGTTAAAAATGTATGCGGTATTATTTCCAGTACCCCAGAAAATTTGGTGGTCGTTGTTTCGGCCATGGGAAAAACAACCAATGCGTTTGAACGGATATTAAACGCCTATCTTGACGATAAGCAGGAGATCCTACAGGCAGAGGTTAAGGCCCTGAAGAAATACCACGAGGAAATAATTTCGAACCTATTCGAAAATCCAGCACAGCCTCTATTCGAAATGGAAGCAACTTTCGAAGGGCTTTTGTACTTTCTTTCCATTAACACCAAGCGCGACTACGATTTCTGCTACGATCAGGTTGTATCTGTAGGCGAGCTGATATCGACAAAAATTGTAGCTAGCTACCTAGCCACCCAAAATGTAAATGCAGAGTGGATAGATGTACGGACCATACTCCGCACCGACAGCACCTATCGCGATGCCAACGTCGACTTCGATAAATCTGCCGAGCTATTTAAAAACCAGATAGACTTTAGCAAAACCCAAGTATACCTAACCCAAGGTTTTATTGGCGCCAACCACAAAGGCTTCTCGACTACGCTTGGCCGCGAAGGTTCGGACTACACCGCAGCAATAATTGCCAACCTGCTAAACGGAGAAAGCGTTACCATTTGGAAAGACGTGCCAGGCGTACTAAATGCAGATCCTCGAATATTTAATGAAACGGTACATCTGCCATCGGTATCATACAAGCAGGCAATAGAGCTGGCATTCTTTGGAGCGCAAATTATCCACCCCAAAACCATAAAGCCACTACAAAACAAGGGAATTCCCCTTTACGTAAAGTCGTTTGTAGAGCCAAGTGCCGTTGGAACCGAGGTTGCGGCCTCCATTTCGAAGATTGATGCCGTGCCCGTATACATCTTAAAGCAGCAGCAGGTACTTATATCCGTAGAGCCCAAAGATTACTCCTTCGCATTAGAAGATAGCTGGATTAAGCTCTTTACAATAATGCAAAAGCACCGACTAAAGACAAACCTAGTTCAAAATTCTGCCATAAGCATCAGCATCTGCGTAGATGGAAATAACCACTACCTAAACGATGCGCTAGAGGAGATGATGAACTCGTTTAGGGTAAAGTACAACGAGAACCTAAGTCTCCTAACCATCCAAAACTACAACGAGCAAATTCTCGAAAACTACTCCTGCAACAAGGAGGTGCTGCTGATGCAAAAGAGCCGCCGAACAGCCCGAATTCTTTATAAGTAGTACCACCAACCCTATAAAATAAAACCTCGAAGATTACTCTTCGAGGTTTTTTCGAACTTGATTTCAAAACAAGGCTGAGTCTCTAGAACTATAATTATCCTAAATCACCACGCTGGCTAGCGGACTTCGTAGCCAATAATGGTTATGTGTGAGTTCATTTCCTGCTCGGCCACCAAGGTTGCCTGAATATGCCTGCTACCTTGACGCCCCTTAAATGTTAGCCCTACGGTTTCGATTCTTCCCGCAAGTGCTGCACCGACAGCTGCCCTTAGAGCTTCCCTATCCGATTCGACAACCAAAGATTCTAAGTTAATGCCGGCAACAGACAGAGCGTTTTCGCCAATAATGCTAGCGCCAATAGCGTTAGAATGTACCACAGAAAACTGCCTGTCAATCGTAATGGAGATGAATGACTCCTCTACGGCCTGCTGCATCAGCTCAGCTTTTTGCGTTTTTCGCTTCATTTCCTCCTGCGTAGCATGAAGCTCTTCCAAGTTCTGTCTCATCTCCTCTTCCTGCGCAGCCATCTCTTCGGCTTGCATTTGCGAGATGGATAGCAGCTCGTTTGTACGTGCGTTAACACGGATAGAAACCAGCGTTGAAGCAAATATCTCCGAAACATGCAGCAGGTAGGTTTTCTTATGATCCTCAAGAACCTTGAATGAGGCAACCTCCACCACACCAATTACATTTTCGTTGTAGATAAGCGGAACAAGCATTAGCACTTTTGGGTTAGCACCACCCAAACCAGAGGTAATGCTCACATAATCCTCCGGAATTTCGGTAAGAACGATAGGCTCCCTTTCGAAGTAGCAGGCGCCGAGCAGCCCTTCCTCCAGCATGAACGTCTTCTTCTGCATCTTCTCGCGGCCCCAGGCCATACAGGCTACAACCTCAAAGAATTTGCTGCTTTCGTCGTTATCGTTAATAAGATAAAGAGCGGCCTGATTGACCTCCAAATCTCTAACGATTATCCTAATTATGTTATTGTAGAAGCTTTTTGTATCGCCATGCTCGTTGCGCAGCTCCTTACCAAAGTTGGCTACGCTGCGCTCTATCCACGACTGCTTTTCATCCTCCATCTTGCGAAGCTTAGCCTCCTCGTCGGCCTTAACCAACCCTTCGCGCATTTTGATGAGGGAGTTTCCGAGGATATCCCCGTTGCCTTTAGATTTGAACTCGACCGAGAGCTTTCCGCTTCCAATATTTTCGGCAAAAACGGCCACCTCCTCGATGGAGTCGTAAAGGCTATTCAACGAAGTTGCCATAGTTTCTATCTCGTCGTGGGTTTTTACATCCACATGCGAGGCCTTATCAAAATCGCCATCGCCCAATGCCTTTAGCACGTTGGTTACCTTCTCGACTGGCAGAACGATTCTACGAACAATGTAGACCGTTACGAAGTAGACAATGGAAAGCGCTAGAACAATTAGAATAAGTCCTATGCCAACAATTTCGCCAATAGTTTTGCTGATAAAGGAGTATGGTATTACAATAACAGAAACCTCCCCTTCATTGAATATCTTCGCTTCCGACACATGGGCAATAAAACGATCCCCATTCTCGTCGTAGTAGTCGTAGAAGCCTGTTTTCTTATCCTTTATAGCCGATAGTATTTCGTCGTTTCGGCTTGTACCGTTGGAAAGCACCTCTGCGGTAGTTTTACCAACCTTTGACTCATCGTCGTACAGCAGCAATTTTTGGTCGGAATCAATTACAAAAAAACGACCTTTCTGCTCTTCGAGCGCGCTCTTAATGGTACTATTAATGCTCGATATATTTACGTCGGCACCAACAACACCCTTGAAAGAGCCATCAACCTTTATAGGAGCAGAAACGCTAATCATCAAAATATTTACACCTGCATAATCGTCGAAGTAAGGCTTGGTAGTATGAATGGCCCCCGACTCTTTAGCTCCCGAATAGTATTCGCTACTAAAAACAGAAGCATCATCGTCGGCGCTTACATCCTTCAGGTGAACGCCGCCAGCATCCCTAAACAGGGCACAGCTAAACCTTCCCGTCGAAGAGGCCGCCTTGGAACCTACCATTTGCACGTCGAGGCTATCGATAGCTTGAGGTTCCCATTCGGTCCAAATCGCCTTCAGCATATCATTGGTGCCTTCGAGCGACTCCTTAAGCTTTACCTCCGTTAGCCGCCGACGGTCGCCTTTAGGAAGGTTGTACGACTGCTCCAAAGAGACGTCCAACACCTTAACCTGCTCGCGAACTTGGTTAATGCTAAGAGATAACCTTTCGGTGCATTGCTCTGAATAGGCGTCTATTTCGTGATGCTTTTCTTCGATTAGGGTTGCCCTAACACGAACAATTGTAACAACTGCGGTAAAAAGAAATACGATGCTAACGCTACCTATAATACTCCACAGCATCCTCTTCTTGAGGCTGCCCTTCAAAAATTCCAACGCCAAATTCATGGTCAAATACAATTAAAATAAACCTACCATTCCCTTTATATTGGCCGCAAAGGTGCCTATTTAAAAAGAATTTTAAAATAGGATAACTTAATTATATTGTTAAATTAACATCCTAACTAGCTGCAATTATTGGCTATAAGAAAAAACAAAAGCGGTAAAATAGTAAAACCTACATGTTTAAATGTTCAGAGGATAGGCTGGTCACAAAAAGGCATCATTGTTAAAGATAAAAAACGGAACAAGCTACCCCTTTACAAGATTAGCGTGGTAATGCTTGAGCACGTAGCGCCTAAAAATGAGCAAGCCCCAAAGGCAAACACCGATGCTTAGCACAAAAACCATGGTTATGGAGGCGTACTGCGCAACCAGCCCCGAGAGGATCATCCCCATACCCATACCGATATCGAGCGAGGTGTAGAGCGTGGAGTTGGCAGCCCCCCGATGCTCGGCGTCGGAGAGGTTGTTGACGATGGCCTGAAAGGTGGGAAACACCACCCCAATCCCAAAACCGATGGTTATGGCCGAGAGGTAGAACCCAAACCCATTCTTCACAAAGGCCAAAATGACAAACCCCAACGTTAGAAGAATAAGGCAGTAGGTAAGAATGCCGCCGGGGCCATGCCTATCGAACACCTTACCCACAACCAGCCGAGAGACGATGATGCCAACGGCAAATACGGTAAAGAAGAGCGAGGTGTTGGCAATACCGAGCTCGCGCCCGTAGAGGGCAATAAAGGAGAGCAGCCCGCCGTAGGTGGACATGATGACCAGCAGGTTGAGCGAAGGCAGCAGCGAAGCCCTATCGAAAAGGCCCCGCCAGCTGAAGGAAATTTTGCGCCCCACCACAAAGCGCTTGGGCAGCCGGATGGCCATCGTGCAGCAGAAGGCCGCCACGCTGACCACCAATCCGACCAGAAACATGGCCGTGTACCCCCACTGATGGCACACGAAGAGGCCAACGATGGGGCCTACGGGCATCCCCATGGTGGTGGATAGCGAGAAGTAGCCAATCCCCTCACCGCGCTTTTGGGCGGGGGTTATATCGACAGCGATGGTGGAGCCCGAGATGGTGGTTACCCCCCAGGTGAGCCCCTGCAGAAAGCGGAGAATTATAAGCGAGGCCACCGATGCCACCAGCAGGTATCCCGAAAAGAAGAAGGCGTAAAGGCCAACAGCCAGCAGGAATATCGTTCGGCGGCCGAACTTATCGAGCGCAAAGCCCGAGAAGGGGCGTATGAGCACCGAGGCGATGGTGTAGGCCGCCAGGACCAGTCCGACCTGCGATTTTCCGGCCTGCAGCTCGCCCACCAGGTAGATGGGCAGCGCGGAGATGATGGCGTAGTAGGTGGTACAAATTAAAAAGTTGGAAAGCGTGAGCAGAATAAAGTTTCGATTCCAGATTTTATCGTACATGATCCTGGGTGGTTTTGGAAGGCAAAGGTAGCCCCTAGGGGCGCTCCCTATCCTCCAGCCGAGCTATATTTCGTGAACATCCGCCCACAACTACTCGGGCAGCGCCCTAAAAAAGGAATGAGCAACGAGGGCGGCGCACTCAACAACGAAGGCTCTGCACTAAACAACGAAGCCTCCGCACTAAACAACGAAGCCAGCGCACTAAACAACGAAGCCAGCGCACTGAGCAACGAAGCCTCCGCACTAAACAACGAGGCCAGCGCACTCGGCAACGAAGCCTCCGCACTAAACAACGAAGCCAGCGCACTCAGCAACCAAGGCTCCGCACTAAACTACCAAGGCGGCGCACTCAACAACGAAGCCAGCGCACTCAGCAACCAAGCCTCCGCACTAAACAACCAAGCCAGCGCACTGAGCAACGAAGCCTCCGCACTGAGCAACGAAGCCTCCGCACTAAACAACGAGGCCTCCGCACTAAACTACCAAGCCTCCGCACTCAGCAACGAGGGCGGCGCACTCAGCAACCAAGCCTCCGCACTAAACAACGAGGCCTCCGCACTCAGCAACCAAGGCTCCGCACTCAGCAACCAAGGCTCCGCACTAAACAACGAAGGCGGCGCACTCGGCAACGAAGGCTCCGCACTAAACTACCAAGGCGGCGCACTCAGCAATGGAGTGAGAAACGAGCCTTACGATCCCTGATTGAGGGACGACGGAGGCGGATGGGGCGCATGAGGAGGCATAAAAAAGCCACCCTAGCGGTGTGCTGGGTGGCTCGTGGAGTATGGTAGCGTATGCTTAGTCTACGTTATCGTGCAGGTAGGAGTTATCTGGACGGATGAAGAGCGAGCTCTCCTCGGAAATGGTGTACCGAGAAACGGGATCGTTGCTGCGCATGCCGTTGTCGGCATTCATGCGGCGACGCTCGTAGGCTGGGATTTTCTCCAGCTCGTCGATACGCTTATCGGTTAGCTCGTTGCTTTTGGAGACAGCGGTGGCCGACTGGGCGCCCATCCCCTGACCGCCAAGCGGGTTGCGGATGGTGCGAACGGTGAAGCCATCGATATCCTGTACCAGCTCGTCGTGCTCCTCGAAGCCCGTGGCGGTTGCGGCAGCAGGCTCGAGCTCGTCGAGGTTAAGCACCACGTACTCGGGCTTAGCGGCATCGGCCTCTGGCTCGGGAAGTGGAACCTTAACGACCTCCGGAGCGGTCATGCTCTGCAGCTCGGGGATAACCGACGAGTTGAATCCGGTAGCGATAATGGTGATGCTGATTTCGTCCTTAAGGGTTTTATCGATACCATTACCCCAGATTACGTCGGCACCGTTACCGGCGGCATTCTGGATGTAGTCGCCGATTAGGCCGAGCTCGTCCATGGTGATTTCGGTATCGCCCGACTGGATGTTGTAAAGGATATTTTTAGCGCCTTGGATGTTGCAGCTGTTAAGCAGCGGCGAGTTTAGGGCGGCTTCGACGGCTATGCGGGCGCGGTCGGGACCGCTTGAGCGGCCTGACCCCATGAGGGCGACACCGCTTTGGCGCATGACGGTTTCGACATCGGCAAAGTCGACGTTTATATATCCGGGTACGGTGATGATTTCGGCGATACCCTTAGCGGCTATGGCCAGCACATCGTCGGCCTTGGCGAAGGAGTCGGAAAGGGGAAGGTTTCCGTAGATTTCGCGGATGCGTTCGTTGTTGATTACCAGCAGCGAGTCTACGTAGTTCTTCATCTCCATGATACCCTCCAAGGCGTTGTTGAAGCGCTTGGGGCCTTCGAAACGGAAAGGTAGGGTAACGATTCCGACGGTAAGAATGCCCATATCCTGGGCGGCCTTAGCGATTACGGGTGCGGCACCGGTTCCGGTACCGCCGCCCATCCCAGCGGTAATGAACACCATTTTGGTATTGGTGCTAAGTACCTCGATGATGGCGTCGAGCGCCTCGTTGGCGGCCTGCATGCCCACTTCGGGCTTATTGCCGGCTCCACGCCCCTGGGTAAGGGCGTTGCCAAGGTGTATCTTGGTGGGGATAGGACTCTTAATCAACGCTTGAGAGTCGGTATTCCCGATAACAAATTCTACATCTTTAATACCTAGCTTGTGCATGTGGTTTACTGCGTTACCACCGCCTCCACCAACTCCGAAGACCTTAATGATAGAAGGCTCCCCTGTTGGAATGTCGAAATTCATCAAATCGTCGTTGAACATTGCTTTACTATATTAAGGTTTCTGATCGAACGTAAAGTCGTCGTCGGAGAACAAACCTCCAATCTTCTCCTTCCACTTGCCTAAGAATTCGGAGGATTTTGCCTTATGAGGCTTTCTGGGCTTCTCTTCGGGCTCGACTTCGATCTTTGGCTCTACAGTTGTTGTGGTATCAGCTACCGTTTGGACTGGCTGAGGGGCGGCTTCGGCCTTTTTTTGCTCCTCTTCGGCCCGGTTGTACATATCTTCGAAACCCAGCAGCATGAGGCCGATACCGGTTGCATGCATTGGGCTATTCATTTCGTTGTCGGAGTTGGCTACGGTGTTGATGTTGGGCTTACCCACGCGCACGTCGTAGCCGGTGTGGTACTTAAATAGCTGGGGAAGATCCTTGAGCAAGGAGCCGCCACCGGTTATTACGATACCAGCGTTGAGCATATCGGCAAATCCGGAGTTGGTTATCTGGAACTTCAGCATGTCGATGATCTCCTCGAGGCGGCACTGGATGATGTGCGCCAGGTGGCTGAACTTGATTTCCTTGGGATCGCGGCCCGAGATGCCGGGGATGGTTACGATCTTGTCGGAAGGGGCCAGCTCGCCAATGGCGGAACCAAACTGCACCTTGAGCTGCTCGGCATGGCGCTGAAGGATGCTGCATCCCTTTTTGATGTCGTCGGTGATGATGTTTCCACCAAAAGGAATAACGGCGGTATGGCGTACGATGCCGTCGTGGAAGATGGCCAAGTCGGTGGTACCACCCCCTATATCGATAAGGGCAACACCTGCCTCCATTTCATCCTCAGTAAGTACGGCACGAGCCGAAGCCAGCGGTTCGAGCATCAGCTCCTTTACGGAGAGACCAGCACGCTCTACGCATCGTTCAATGTTCTTCATTGCGGCAATCTGCCCTACCACAATGTGGAAGTTAGCCTCTAGGCGGCGACCCGAAATACCAACGGGGTTTTTAATGCCTACCTCGTTATCCACAATAAAGTTTTGGGGGATAACGTGCAATATTTTATCGCCCGGTTCGAGCGGGATTTTATGCATGTCGTTAATCAGGCGCCTAACATCTTCTTTGGATACCTCGGCATCGAAGGTGTTAAGGTTGATTAGTCCACGGTTTTTAATACCCTTAATATGCTGACCTGCGATTCCGATGTACACCTCGGTGAAATCGAGCCCAGCTTTTTGTCTAACATCTGCAACTACCGTTTCTATCGCCTTAACCGTTTCGTCAATATTTTGCACCATTCCACGCCTCACTCCTGTCGACACGGTTTTGCTGTGCGCTAGAATCTTAAGCCGTCCGTTACTTTCTAATTTACCAACTAGGGCAACAATCTTAGTTGTTCCCAGATCGATAGCTACTACATAATCATTTTTGCTGGTCATGGTATTTATTTTTTGCAGATTACCTGGTTACCGTACTTTAAGTTAATTACACTATACTTATTCCACCCTTCGAGAGGAAGGGCGTTTTTATAGAACGCGTAGAGTTTGTTGAGCTTGTTCTCGTACCCTTCAAGCGAGCCCATCTTCACCGTATGGTTTCCCACGCGGGTCACCAAATCAACATCCTTTTCGCTATTTATGTACACCTGCACAATTTGCGAGCCCCAAAACTTATCGTTTCGGATGTAGCTAACAAAGCTGTACAGCTCGTTGAGCAAACCTTTACGATTGGTTGTGTCGGCAGCGTTTCTGAAAATACGAACTCTCCCTTTCCCGTTAGCTCGTATGCTGATGTTTCCGTTTACCACGATGACGTTAGCGGCATATCGGGCCGAGAGGGGAATGATATAGCCCTCGCTGTCGATATAGTTGCTGCTACCGTCGGTGTTGTAAACGCGCATGATGGCATCGCGTTGGCTAACGCGAATGGTTAGTACGCCATCAACGGTTGAGAACACCTCAGCGCTCTTCAGAAGCTGCATTTCCAAAAGCTTCCTTTCAATCCTATAGCTATTTATCTTACTGATGCGCGTACCAACGAGCTGCTTAACCACGCTGTTGGCCGCCTTTATGACGTCGTCCTTGTTTACGAAACGATTCTCGGTGCTGTCGGCAATTACCACCTCCACCTTTCGGCACACCACATCGCCACGCTTATTCTTAACAAAAGCAATGGTGATTCCCAGATAGGTTATAATCCCTACCCAAAGAACCATCGTTCCTACCATCTTCCACTTTCTTTTGTTAAGCTTCATTTACGTTATACCTTGTTTTTAAGAGTTCAGAAATTGGTTCTACCAGCTTGTCGATGTCACCAGCGCCAAGCGTCATGAGCACGTCTACCTGGCGACGAGCCACCTCGTCGAGCAGTTGCTCCTTGGTGATAAGCACCTTGCTTGGTGCGGTTATTCTATCGAATATTATCTGCGAGGAGACACCCGGTATGGGCAGCTCGCGGGCAGGATAGATATCGAGCAGGATAACCTCGTCGAGCAGGCTTAAGCTCTCGGCAAAGCCTTCGGCGAAATCGCGCGTACGGGTATAGAGGTGAGGCTGGAAAATTCCGCACACCTTCCGATCGGGGAACATAGCCTTTACCGACGAGATGGAAGCTCTGAGCTCGGCGGGATGGTGGGCGTAGTCGTCCATAAAGGTTAGCGTAGCGGTGTTAATGTAAAAGTCGAAACGGCGCCTAACCCCACCAAAGGAGCGTAGGGCACGCTTAATGGCCTCCTTGTCGTCGGTTACCGTAAGCGCAAGGGCTACGGCACCAATGGCATTCTCTACATTAATCCAGCCAGGAACACCTAGCGTACACTCCTTGATTGTACCTGTAGGGGTGACAATGTCGAAGGTGTAGGTTCCGTTAGCATTGCGTACTATATTTTCGGCATGGTAGTCGCCACCCTTATCGATGGAGTAGCGGAATACCGTGATATCCTTATTTTCGATAGGCAGTTCGATGCCCTGCTTGGCTATGAGCACGCCACCTGGCTTAATCTGGTTGACAAAATCGCCAAAGGAGCGCAGGATGGAGTCGTGCGAACCGTAGATGTCGAGGTGATCGGCATCGGTAGATGTAACCACAGCGGCATTGGGGAAGAGCTGCAGGAAGGAGCGGTCGAACTCGTCGGCCTCGGCAACCAGCACGTCGTTCTTCGAGAGAAGAAGGTTGGTGTTGTAGTTCTTTGCTATTCCGCCTAGGAACGCATTTACCCCTCCTAAGGCCTCCACCAGCAAATGCGAAAGCATGGTAGAGGTGGTTGTCTTTCCGTGTGTCCCAGCAACCGCAAGCGCACGCTTAGAGGCGGCAATAACGCCCAAGGAAACGCTCCGCTTGATTACCTTAAAGCCGTTGGCCAAAAGGTAGGTTAGCTCGCTATGATCGGCAGGTACTGCTGGGGTGTAAACCACCAACGTATCGGCCGGATTATGCCTAAACTCTTCAGGAATTAATGTAACACAATCGTCGTAGTGTACCTCTACCCCTTCGGAAGCGAGCGCACGAGTAAGCTCGGTTTCGGTACGGTCGTAGCCAGCCACCTTCAACCCTTGATGGTTAAAGTAGCGGGCCAGCGCACTCATTCCGATGCCTCCGACTCCTACTAGGTACACGTATTTGTATGACGGTGTTTGCATATTATCTATTTACTATTATAAAGTTACCTTTTCTTTCGATTTATTAATCGTTCAATCGGCGGTTATTTTACCAGCTTCAAAACTTCGGTAGCAATCAGCTCGGCCGAGTTCGAAATTCCGAGCGCAGCAATATTCTTTGACAAGGTGCTGCACTTAGGCGCATCCTTCACCAGCCCGACAACCATGGAAACCAGCTTGTCGTTGCACTCGATGTCGGCAACAAACTCGGCGGCATTTACATTTACCAACGCCATCGCATTCTTGGTTTGATGATCCTCGGATACGTTGGGCGAAGGCACCAGCACGCATGGCTTAGCAACCAAACACAGCTCCGAGATGGTACCTGCTCCGGCTCGCGATATGACCACATCGGCCACCGAGAAGGCAAAATCCATCTTATAGATGAAGTCCATCACCCGGATGTTTGTGGCACCAGATTCTTCGACCGCTTTTTTAGTATCGGCGATGTAGAACTTACCCGTTTGCCACAATATCTGAAAATCGGCACCCTTGAGCTGCTCGAGATGAGCAACCAGAGTTCTATTTATGGTTCGTGCGCCAAGACTTCCTCCCAATACAAGAACCGTCTTTTTATTCGGGTCGAGATTAAAGAAGGCGTAAGCCTCGGAACGCTTGGCCTCCAAGTCGACCAAATCTTGCCGAACAGGATTGCCTGTTTTTATTATCGACTTAGCCGGGAAGAAACGCTCCATACCGTCGTAGGCCGTACAGATGCGCTTAGCCTTTTTAGCCAAAATCTTGTTGGTAACGCCAGCATAGGAGTTCTGCTCCTGAATTAGGGTGGGGATTCCGCGACGATTAGCCATGTAAAGCACCGGCCCGCTCGCATATCCACCAACACCAACCACCACGTCTGGCTTAAACTCGTCAATTACCCTACCTGCCTCCTGTAAGCTCTTTATGAGCTTAAACGGCAACGAAAGGTTTTTTAGTGATAGGCTACGCTGGATTCCAGCTATTGGAAGCCCAACAATTTTGTACCCTGCAGCAGGCACCTTTTCCATCTCCATTCTACCTTGTGCACCCACAAAAAGAATTTCGATGTTAGGGTCAATCAGCCGAAGGGCGTTGGCGATAGAGATAGCAGGGTAGATATGTCCACCTGTACCTCCACCTGATATGATAATTCTACGACTCATGAGCTAACTCCTCCTTTAATTCCTTTTCTTGCTTTTCGTCGGCAGCTTTCGGTTCCTTCTTCGAGGTTGTATCTCCGCCAATTTTACAGTTAGCGCTTTGTATCAAACCAAACACCATACCTGTAACCCAAATGGAGCTTCCCCCCATACTTACAAATGGAAGCGTTTGCCCTGTAACAGGGAAGAAGCCAACGGCAACCCCCATGTTTATCATGGCCTGAACAACCATCAGAAGTATCAATCCCATTGTCAAAAATGCGGGGTAGGTTTTTTCCGATCGCTTGACGATAATTCCCGCTCGGTATAAGAGTGCGAGATAAATCAACATTATTATGAAGCCACCAACCAATCCGTACTCCTCTATGATTATGGCATAGATAAAGTCGGAATATGGGTGAGGCAAATAGTTTCTTTGGGTGCTATTACCAGGGCCTTTGCCAAATACGCCACCCGTTGCTACGGCTATTTTGGATTGGTCGGCTTGGAAGGTATCGTCCTTGGTAGGCTTTGCACCATCCTTGTCGCCCATAAACGTATGGTAGCGTTTTTCCCAAGTGGCAATACGATGCTTCTGGAATCCTGTAAGCTGCGCTACCAGCACAAAAACAGCCACCAGCACCACAGCGCCAACACCTGTAAGCGCCAAATGCTTTACGCTAACACGGCCAATAAAAAGAAGCATCATACAAACAAAACCAAGCATAGCCGCTGTAGAGAAGTTGTTTGGCAGGATGATAACACAAACCAGCCCAATAACTGCCGCAATCTTAGCGTATACCCGCCAGTCTTTTATATCATTCTGATGGGTAGCCAGCATGTTAGAGACGTACATAATGAGCGCCACCTTTGCAATATCCGAAGTTTGAAAGGTAACCCCACCAATGGAAAGCCATCTTGAAGCATCGTTTAAGTTGGTTCCCATAGCCATTGTCAGCAAAAGCAGCAGCACGCTCACCACAACAGCAACGATGGAGAGCTTCTGGTATATGCGAATATCAAAGAGATGCACAATGTAGGCTATGAGCATTCCGGAGAACACAAAGCCAGTCTGCTTCAACAAAAAACGGTAGGTTTCGCCGTGGAATTTAGAGTATGCCAACGTGCCTGTTGCCGAGTATACCACCAATATGGATACAACCGACAGCACCGCGAGCATTGCCCAAATAACAGGATCACCTTTAAAATGTCTAAGCAGACTATTCATTTGTAGCTATTTCTTTAATATGTAGGTTTCAATGCAACCTACAGGTTTCTAACTGCATTTTTAAACTTACGACCTCTATCCTCGTAGTTGTCAAACAAATCGAAGCTAGCGCATGCGGGAGAAAGTAGCACAACATCCCCGTCTACACCCAGCTTGTAAGATTCCAGTACGGCCTCCTCTGCCGACTTTGTATCGATGATAGTTGGAATCATATCTTCAAAAGCCTTGTGAATTTTGGCGTTATCGACACCTAAGCACACAATAGCCTTCACCTTTTCGTTAACCAAGTTGGCCAAAGTAGAGTAGTCGTTACCCTTATCTACACCACCAACAACCCATATTACGTTCTTTTTGCCCTTCATGCTTTCCAACGCATACCACGTAGAGTTGATGTTGGTAGCCTTTGAGTCGTTGATAAACGTTATACCACGCACCTTAAGAACGGGCTCCAAGCGATGCTCGACACCCTGAAAATCGGATAGCGATTTTCGTATAACGTCGTTCCTAAGATTTAGAACCGTACCGGTAATGGCAGCGGCCATGGAATTATAAACGTTATGCTTTCCTTTCAGCGAGAGCTCCTCTACGGGCATCTCGAATTCATGATCGCCATACTTTACGTTAAGCGTTTCACCGTCGAGGTATGCCCCCTCTTCAACTTCAAACTCGTGAGAGAAAGGAAGCAGCTTAGCACGGAATACGATTTTCTCTATATTTTCCATCGTAACCTCATCGTCGGAGCAGAAGATGAAGCAGTCGTTTTCCTTCAAATTTTGGGTGATGCGAAACTTCGAGTCAACGTAGTTTTGCATCTTATAGTCGTAGCGATCCAAGTGGTCGGGCGTGATATTAAGCAGCACCGCAATGTCTGCCTTAAAATCGTACATTCCGTCTAGCTGGAAGCTACTCAACTCTAGCACGTAGTAGTCGTAATTTTCGAAAGCCACCTGATAGGCAAAGCTTTTTCCAATATTTCCGCCTAGGCCAACATTCAATTCGGCCTTCTTAAGCATGTGGTAGATGAGAGAAGTTGTTGTTGTTTTACCATTGCTTCCGGTGATGCAGATCATCTTAGCATTGGTATATCTACCAGCAAATTCTATCTCAGAGATAATCTTTATTCCCTTCTCCTTCAACTTTACCACCATAGGCGCCTTTTCAGGAATTCCTGGACTCTTAATGACTTCCGTCGCATTTAGAATCAGCTCCTCGGTATGCTTCTTTTCCTCAAAGGGAATATCAAACTTGCTTAAAGTCTCCTTGTAGGAATCCTTAAGCTCGCCGAGATCAGACAAAAAAACATCGAACCCTTTGGTTTTAGCGAGAACCGCAGCTCCTACACCGCTTTCTCCTCCCCCTAAAACAACAATTCTTCCCCACTTTTCCATACTACCTCATCTTTAAGGTTACGATTGTTACTACAGCCAATAAAATCGCCACAATTGTAAATCGCATTACAATCTTAGGTTCAGGGTACCCCTTCTTTTGGAAGTGGTGATGCAAAGGAGACATCAAGAAAATTCGTCGTCCCTCGCCGTATTTTTTCTTCGTGTACTTAAAATATCCAACCTGTAACATCACAGAAAGGCTCTCGACAAAGAAGATCCCACAAAGAATAGGGATTAGCAGCTCCTTTCGTATGATAATTGCGAATACGGCAATGATTCCTCCAATTGCCAAGCTGCCGGTATCGCCCATGAAAACCTGAGCAGGAAAGGTATTATACCAAAGGAAACCTATAAGCGCCCCAATAAAGGCAGCCATAAAGATTACCATCTCGCCCGTATTCGGAATGTACATAATATGCAGATAATCGGCATAGATAACGTTACCTGATAGGTAGGCCAAAATTCCGAGAGTTGTCCCTATCACCACCGAAACGCTAGTTGCCAATCCATCGAGACCGTCGGTAAGGTTTGATCCATTTGAAACAGCAGTAACAATTAGGATGGTAGCAATGACAAACACCACCCAACCCCATACTTGCTTATTTTCCGTTTTAAATGGAACAAGCTTCGCATAGTCGAACTCGTTATTTTTAACAAATGGAATTGTAGTTTTTGTGGCCTTGTGCTCGGGAGTAAGGTAGACAACACGCTCGTTGGCATTTCCAGCATTCCCAATAATGGTAACCTCTGCATTACTTGCATCACGATTTACCTTTTCGCGGATCACCACATCGTTGTTAGCCCAAAGGGTAATGCCCACAATAAGCCCAATACCAACCTGCCCTAAAATTTTAAAACGTCCAGATAACCCTTCCTTGTTCTTCTTAAAAACCTTGATATAGTCATCGAGTAAGCCAATACCTCCCAACCAAACGGTAGTAATAAGCATTAGCTGAACGTATACATTTTTAAGGTCGCCAAGCAAAAGTACTGGGATGATAATTGAAGTAAGAATTATTACTCCACCCATAGTTGGAGTTCCCTTCTTTTGCATCTGTCCTTCTAGTCCCAAATCGCGAATTTCTTCACCAATTTGCTGACGTTGAAGCATTCGTATGATCTTTTTACCAAATATCAGTCCTATGGTAAGCGATAAAATAATAGCCAAACTTGCTCTAAACGAGATGTAATGAAACATTCCCGCTCCTGGAAAATCTAACCGATCTAAGTAGTTAAAAAGATAGTATAGCATATTTTATGTTATTGCAGTGTTTCAAAAATTTCGCGGAGTACCTCCTTATCGTCAAAATGATGCTTAACGCCCTGCACCTCCTGATAGTCTTCATGCCCTTTCCCTGCAACCAAAATAATGTCGTTGGGACGCGCAAGCATACAGGCCGTCTTAATACCCTCCTTACGGTCGGTTATTGTTAGCACCTTGCCCATATCCTCGGCTTTAATACCAGCACGCATATCGTTAAGAATATCATTCGGATCTTCATTTCGTGGGTTATCAGATGTAAGCACCACCAAATCGGCATTGGCAACAGCAACAGAAGCCATGACTGGGCGCTTAGTCTTATCGCGATTACCGCCTGCTCCAACCACCACCAGTAGGCGCTGATCCTCCTTGCGCATTCTATTGATCGTATTGATAACATTCACCAAGGCATCAGGCGTATGCGCATAATCAACAATGGCTGTAATTCCGTTTTTCGACTTTACGTACTCAAAACGGCCATTTACAGGTCCTAGCATGCTGATGATTCTCATCACCTCGTCCTTATCTGCCCCAAGCAAAATCGCAGCACCATATACTGCGGTTAGGTTATAGGCATTAAAGTCGCCAAGAAAACGAGTCCAGATATCGGCACCGTTGATGTTTATTAGCATTCCATCAAAATGGCTCTCGATGATTTTCGTTTTAAAATCACATGGATTTTTAAGACCATAAGTCTTGACTATGCCGCTACAGTTTTGCAGCATTACCATGCCATTTCTATCATCGACGTTGGTAAGCGCAAACGATGTTTTTGGTAACGAATCAAAAAATGCCTTCTTTGCCTTTATGTAGGCATCAAAGGTTTTATGGTAATCTAAATGATCGTGCGTAATATTGGAGAACATAGCCCCCTCAAAATGTAGCCCTTCGATACGATGCTGATCGATTGAGTGAGAGCTAACCTCCATAAAACAATACTCGCAACCGGCTTCAACCATCTCTGCGAGCAATGCATTTAGCTGTACAGCGTCGGGGGTAGTATGCGTAGCATCAACCGTTCTGTCGTCAATGTAGTTTACAACGGTAGATAGCAGCCCAACTTTATACCCCAACTCTCTAAACATCCTATAGAGCAAGGTTACCGTTGTTGTTTTCCCATTGGTACCTGTAATTCCAACCAGCTTCAGCTTTTCGGAAGGTCTTCCGTAAAAGTTGGAAGCAATACGTCCGCACGCTACCAACGAGTTTTTAACCACAATAAAGGTAATTCCTTCTGGTTTCTCTTCAGGAAGGTGCTCACAAACAACTGCAACAGCCCCCTTTTCTATCGAATCAGCAATGAACTTATGTCCATCAACCTGAGTTCCGCTTACGGCAACAAAAAGTTGACCACGCACAACTTTACGCGAATCGAATCCTACGGCAGCTACTTTAACAGCCTTGCTGCCAACCAGCACCTCAACATCAACTCCATTCAGTAATTCATCCAAATTATGCATAGTTCATTACATTGACATTTCTAAATAAATCGTTTCACCCTTGGTTATTCGCTCTCCTGGGGCTATCGACTGCTTTTTAACGAGACCTCTACCTTTAAATACCACCTTTAAACCTGAATTTTCAAGAACAAAAACAGCATCCTTTGCTCCCATTTTTGTAACATTAGGAACAATGTTTTTGACAATGCTGCGCTTAGAAAGAGGCAGCTCGTTATCTGTAGTGGTATCTATTCCAACAAAACCATTCTTAAAATCCTGCTTCAAGCGGTAAGGTATCTTCAAGTCGTCAAGTACGTTTGTTAAGCTCCTCAAGTCACCCGATTTTGAGCGCGGCAAATCTACTAATTTGCCATTAGGTTCTAAAGGTTTATGCCATGTTAAACTTGTTGAATAAACCTTATCCGCGATTTCCTTAAATACCGGACCGGCAACCTGAGCAGCGTAGTAAACATTCTTCGAAGGCGCATTGATAACCACAATACAGCTATACTTGGGATTACTCGCAGGAAAATATCCTGCAAAAGAAGCTTGGTACACCCGGCTTCCTTCGGCACCATAACCTTTTGTACCTTGTGCTATTTGGGCAGTGCCTGTCTTACCTGCAATTTTATAGTTTGGATTTCGAAGGTTGGTGGCCGTCCCTGAATCTACCACGCCCTCCAAAACCTTCTTTACCTTTTCGATTGTAGACTTTGAGGCAATAGAAGGAATTATAACTTCGGCCGGGAATGTTTTTACAACATTTCCATGATATCTCAACTCCTTTACCAGCTTAGGTCTAACCATCTGCCCTCCATTGGCAATTGCATTGTAGAAGGTTAACATCTGCAAAGGGGTCATCTTTACCTCGTAGCCAATTGACATCATTGGCAAAGAAAGGCCAGACCAATGTCGGTCGGTTGGATACTTAATGTAAGGCTTTACCTCACCCTTGATATCAAACCCAACCTTCTCGTCAAGATGCATGCTATAAAGCCTATCGATAAACGCACACTCGCGACCTTTGTATGATTTGGTAATCAACTTTGCTACGCCAACATTAGACGAAAGTTCAAAAACACGTTGAGCGGTAATCACTCCATGCCCTCCATGCTTCGAGTCTTTTATCCTCTTATTATAAATGTAGATTTCTCCATTTTCGGTATCAACGTCTTCGTCTAAGCTTATTAGCCCATCTTCGAGCATACAGATTAGGGCAGGAATCTTAAAGGTGGAACCAGGCTCTACCGATTCGCCAACCGCGTAGTTGTAGTTTTCAGAATAGCTTCCATCTACATTCCGTTTAAGGTTGGCTATTGCGCGAACTTCGCCCGTAGATACCTCCATCAAAATGGCAGTACCGTGGTCTGCTTCGTTTTCAATAAGGATTCGATTAAGTGCGCTCTGCGCCACATCCTGCAGGTTAATGTCTATTGTTGATACCACATCAAGTCCGTCTTTGGGCTCAACATCAACTTCGCCATTTACTGGAATCCAAACGTTGCCAGCAACACGTTGAGCCATGGCAATCCCCTCAACCCCCTTTAAATCTCTATTAAAGGCATACTCTATTCCAACACCGTAGCCATCCTCGTTTATTGCTCCAATTGTCCGCGAAGCTAAAAAGGCGTTAGGTTTTAGTCGACGTCCTACCTGAACCAGAATTAAACCGCTCTTATTTTTTCCCTTGTTAAATAAGGGAAGCGATTTAATTTGCTTCATCTCTATATAGTTTACCCGACGTGGCGCAACCGCAAAATACCGTTTGCCATCCTCGCGAGCATTTACCAGCTCCTTCCGATATGCCTTGGCCGATTTATCCTTAAATAAGTTCGACAACCCATTAGCCAACGAATCTATCTTTTCGTAAAATATCTCATCGGTAAGTCCCTTTGCCCTAAGATCCATACGAACCTCATAGTAAGGAATAGACGTTGCCAGTATACGTCCATCTACAGCCAAGATATCACCACGGCTAGATTCTATATTAATACGCTTATAGGTAACCTCATTTGCCTGTTCCCTCCACTTAGAGCCTTGGAAAAACTGCAAACGTACAGCTTGAACCAAAATTAGAACTCCAATTATGAATAGGAATAGGTAAACAACGCCTACCCTCCACATTATGTCCTTCTTAATTGACATAGGCTAATGCTACTTATTTTCTATAATTTTAGGAGGAACCGTTGATTCCTCCAGGTTTATACCTTTGTCCTTTACTAACTTAACAACTTCCGATTGACGGCTAATGCGCATCAATTCCGCTGCCGTTGTTATAGATTCGGAGCGCAAATTTTTCAAATCTTCCTTAAGCGCTTGTTCCTCAATAGCAATCTTCTCGTTCTTATAACGATTAGCTATATAAAATATCGCCAAAACGACCAGTAGTATAATATAAGGTATATGCCTCACCAGATAATCGCGCACAAGCACGTTTCCCGACAGCACATCCTTAACATGGTTTACACGCTTTCCAGCAGCGACTTTCGGCTGCTTTATATCCGTAAACTCAGGCGCTTCCGTCTTTTTATCAATATTTTCTAAAACCTCTTCCATTCTACTTCTTTTCCGCTATTCTAAGTTTAGCACTTCTTGAGCGGTTGTTTATTTCCAACTCCTTCTCTGTTGGGGAGATCGCTTTTTTATTGACAATATTGAACGGCGTAATGACGTTCCCATAAAAATCTTTCTCCAGCTTACCCTCAAAATTTCCGCTCTTCATGAAGTTCTTGACCATCCGATCCTCCAAAGAGTGGTAGGTTATCACGCTTAGTCGGCCACCAGGTTTCAAAACTTTTAAAGATTGCTCTAGCATCTGCTTCAGAGCCTCCATCTCCCTATTTACCTCTATTCGCAGCGCCTGAAAAACTTTTGCAAGAAATTTATGCTGTGCGTTTGCAGGAATATGTGGTTGAAGCGCTTCTACAAGCTCCTGAACGGTCTCTATCGGCTTTTCATCTCTTTTCTTTGTAATGGCTCGAACAAGCACCTTAGGGTTGTCAACCTCCCCGTAAATGCGGAGCAACTCCATTAGCTTTACTGGATCATAGGTATTCACCACATGAGCAGCATCGAACTTAGATAGCGTATTCATTCGCATATCCAATGGTCCTTCAAATCGGAAAGAAAAGCCCCGCTGCTCATCATCAAAATGGTGGGACGAAACGCCCAAATCGGCAAGAATACCATCCACCTGCTCATAGCCAGCATGCCGAACAAAGTTTCGTAAAAACCTAAAGTTTCCATGTACAAAAATTAGGTTCGGGTGAGTAGGAATATTGTTTTGCGCCTCCAAGTCTTGATCAAAAGCAATTAACTTTCCCCCTTTTAGATGCTCGAGGATGTATCGGGAATGACCACCTCCTCCAAAGGTTACATCAACATAAATACCGTCAGGATTAATGTTTAGCCCTTCGACGCTCTCTTTTAGCATTACGGGTACGTGGTATTCACTCATAGCTTACTCTATTTCGCCGCCCAAGAATTTCTCGGCATCAGCCGCGAACTGCTCCTGCGACATTTCTGATGAATAGTACTTTTCTTTATCCCAAATTTCAATCTTATCTCCAATACCGATAAAAACGACCTCCTTTACCAATCCTCCCATCTCAATAAATCGTTTAGGGATAAGAATTCGGCCGCTAGAATCCAGCTCCACATCGGTTGTTGATTTGTAAAACTCTCGCAAGAATCGATTTTGCGCTTGAACGTACGGATTAATCTTTCGCTTGATAATCTCAAGCTGACGCTCCCACTCTGCGGTAGTATAGAGAACAAGGCACCCTTCAAAGATATCCTTCTTGAGGATAAAACGCTCCAACACCCCCTCCGACTGCTTTTTGAAAGCAGCAGGAAAGAGTACACGCCCCTTATCATCGAGTTTGCAAATGTAATCTCCTACAAACGAGTTCATTGATTTTGGCTTGTATTCAGGGTAAAATTACTACATTTTGAAGCAAAAGCATCCACTTTTTCCCACTTTTTCCCACATTGTTGATAACTTTTTATGTTAAAGATGGTCGTTTAACATAAACCAAGGCTTTTAGTCCATTCTATCACCGTTGATATTGTCATTTTTTTACATGAATTCGATATTTTTCTTACTTTTGCCAATCAGAAAAAAACGAATTAACCGTGGAAGACCATACGGACTATTACATAGACGTAGATAAAATTATAGCCAGTAAGAATCCAAGGCTAAAAAAGTTCCTACCAAAATTTATAACCAACTATCTAAAACGCATTGTCCATCAGGACGAACTGAATGGCGTTTTGCGCCGCCACGGGCATAAAAGTGGCTTGGAGTTTGTAAATTCATCTCTCAAGGAGTTGGATATCAACTATCGAGTGTACGGTATTGAAAATCTAAAGATAGAAGGTCGCTACCTTTTTGCATCTAACCATCCTCTTGGCGGACTTGATGGACTAATAATGATGAGCGAAATGGGGCGCCACTACGACAATATTAAGTTCGTAGTCAACGATCTACTTCTAAACATTAAGCAGCTAGAGCCGCTATTTATTCCGGTAAATAAGCATGGGCGCCAATCTGCCGAATATGCAGAAAAAATCGAATCAGCATATGCTTCCGACACCCAAATCCTCTACTTCCCTGCGGGGCTTTGCTCGCGCAAAGTTAAGGGAGAAATAATCGATTTGGAGTGGCATAAAAGCTTTATCCAAAAAGCGATTAAGCACAAAAGGGATGTTGTTCCAGTATACTTTTCAGGTCGCAACTCCGATTTTTTCTACAATCTATCCAATTTCAGAAAAAAATTGGGGATCAAGGTGAACTTTGAGTTCATTTACTTGGTTGACGAAATGTTCCGCCAGAAGAATAAGAAAATTGATATTGTGATTGGAGATCCAATCGCTTATCAAACATTCGACAATAGCAGAAGCCTAGTTCAATGGGCGGAATACGTTCGCGAGAAATCGTACGCACTTGCTGAACAACTAGAATTTTAACAAGAGACCAATTAGATTGCCATGGAACCAATTATTCAACCGATTGATAAGAGGCTTATCAAAAAAGAGTTGACTAAAGATAAATTCCTCCGTAATACCAACAACGGCGGAAACAAGCTTTACATTGTAGACCATCACGACTCCCCCAATATTATGCAGGAGATAGGACGCTTGCGAGAGCTAGCCTTCCGTGCTGCGGGAGGAGGAACTGGTAAAAGCACCGATATTGATGAGTTTGATATTGACCCAACCCACCCATATAAACAGCTGATTGTATGGGATCCGAGCGAAGAAGAAATTTTGGGAGGATATCGTTACATTGTATGCGACGATATTGAGGCAAAAAATATGGCAACCTCGGAACTTTTCAACTTCTCGGATAAGTTTAAAAAGGAATACTTAGGACACATGATCGAGCTTGGGCGCTCGTTCGTGCAGCCCAACTACCAAAGTACACGCCTCCGCAGCAAAGGCATTTACGCCCTAGATAACTTGTGGGACGGACTTGGCGCTTTGGTTGTAGAGCATCCCGATCATAAGTACTTTTTTGGGAAAGTTACCATGTACACTTCCTACAATGTAGAGGCCCGTAATATGATCCTTTACTTCTTACGAAAATACTTTCCCGACCATGAAAACTTGGTAACGCCAATAGAGCCTCTTGTTCTCGAAATAGATCAGAACGCGCTAGACACTTTGTTTGATGATAAGCCATATGAAGAAGGATATAAAATCCTGCAAAAAAGAATTCGTGAGCTCGGAGAAAATATCCCACCACTTATAAATTCCTACATGAACTTATCCCCTTCGATGAAAGTTTTTGGAACAGCCATTAACCACGAATTTGGAGCTGTAGAAGAAACGGGAATCCTCATTACTGTGGGCGACATCTATCTCAGAAAAGTAGAGCGCCACATCAAGTCTTTCATACCAAGATTTATCAGACGCAAAATACGCAAATAAGAAAGAGGGGCTACGCCCCTCTTTTTATTTTACAGACGACACAATATCTTTCATCAAGTCTTCAAATCTCATCCTATTCGTAGAGGTTGGAGAATATCCCAAAATTACTACGACTAGCTGTTTGGAAGGAATCATATAAATCCGCTGGCCATCATGTCCCTCGCAAGAAAACATATCGGAAGGTAATTGGTTAACCTCCGAAGTTCCATTAAGCCAAAAACCAGCACCATAGCTACCATTGCTTCCCCTTGTTGCAGTTCTTGTATATTGAACCCAACCAGCAGGAAGTATCCGCTCTCCATTAAAAATGCCATCTTGCATATATAGAAGTGCAAATCGGGCATAATCTCGAGCCGTTGCATAAATGTATGATGATCCAATAAACAAGCCATCATCATCAGGCTCTATTATAGCATCCTGCATTCCTATTTTATTAAATAGATTATGGTATACATAATCGTAAAATACTTCATCACTTTCAAAATGGCTTCGAGCCCAATCACAAACTAGATTGGTACTTCCTGAAGAGTACTCCCAATGCTTTCCGACAGCAAACTCTAACGGCTTATTTTTTACAAATCGAGATACGGATGCATTACAGTAAAGCATCTGAGTTACATCAGATCTATTCCCATAATCCTCATTCCACATCAAGCCACTTTGCATCCGTAAAAGATCATTTGGAGTAATTGTTCTTCTATCATCATTTTTCCACTCCGAAAAATCTACCGGTTTAAATATATTTACTCTTCGATCCTTGACTAGAACACCTACAATTGCATTAGTAAAGCTCTTGGCCATCGACCATCCTAACAATCGAGTTTTTGAGGTAATCCCCTTTCTATAGGCTTCAGCAACGGGAATGCCTTTATGCACTACTAAAAATGCAAAACAAGTTCCCCCATAGGCCCCTTTATTTACTAGCTGGTTAGCAATGCTCTCCAACTTTACGTTCGAATTAGCAACCGTAGAATCCAGAAAACGATCGCCTAAAGGCCAGCACTGATATTCCATTTTGCGATTCCAGCGATTTTCAAATTTAAAGGGGCGAATTTTTCCTCGGTCCAGAGTCGAGCCAATCCCCTTTCGAAAAATTGCTGTAGATTTTCGCCACAATAGCAGACTTGTCACCGAGGAATCTTTAAAATTGACCATATTAGAAACATACTTTATTGGAAAAAACTTCAAATCAAGTTTTTCCACATCATTCTGCTCCCTATTCGAAATAAAAGTAGCAGAACAAAGGTATTTTGCACTATATCCAGTTGCAATTGGCAACAACGAATCTACATACACAGTACCCCACATCAGCAAGCCGACAAGTAGAGTTGAACCAGCAAAGACAAACGCTTGTTTTCTCCTTTTATCCATGATTTTAGATTTCATCTTGGTTAAAGATACATTTTTGTAAAGACAAATGATGGCATATTCCTGTACAAAAAAGGCGACCCGATAAGGTCGCCTCCATAAAAGATATTGATTCGCTTAGTCTTTTGAAATACCCGCAAAAATTTTGCTGTCATTATTAATTTTTGCAACAAGAACTCCTTTAGCATCAAACAATGATGCTTGATACATGTCGGACGTTGATTCTAAAATAAGAGTATAATCAATGTTATTCACCTTGATGTTTGTTTTAAATCCCAAATCTGCCAGCGTTGTTGCATATTTCCCGTTCTTATTGGCATATTCCTGCTGACGATAAAATAAAGCCCAAAGTGCACTTTTTGCCATTTCATTTTGAGGGATCTCAAAAGTTTTAACACCATTCAATTTTGTGCTGTTAACAAAAGACAAGTACCCCCAGCGTTCTGGACAGTGCATATTAACGACACCTTGTGGCGACCATACCCAGTTATTTTCAGGTTTTTGTCGACCTGTTTGTACATCAACCTCCTTCACGTATTTCCCTTTTTCGACTTTTGTATCCCACTCAACTCTCGAAAAATTAATTCTCCACGGTGTTGCTACCGATGGATTTGTCATTCCAAAAGCCAAAGTGCTAAATGGAATTGCAACTTCTAATGTCCACCTTTTATCTGTATCGTTTGGGTTATTAATTGTTCCATCAATACTAATTCCTTGCTTTAGCCCATCGAAATTCCAACTATGAATAGCAGGCGCTCCAACCCTATAAGTTTTTACTACAAATAGATCGAAAATTGTTCCTATAGCATTTACCTCGTACTCAAAATAGTTGTGAGTGTCGTTATCTGGATCGATAAATATTTCAAAATCATTATCATAAAACACGATCTCATCATGCTTTTTAAGGTTAGCCCAGATATGTGGATCTTCAATTTCAGCCGCCACATAAAGATATTTATCATCCCAGGCCATCTTCACCCGAGTTGCATATCTAGGATTAGGCTTTAAATTCCCTTCAATATCCACAAACCGATCAGTCCATGGTGCATTAACCCAAGTAACCTCATCCAACTTTCCATCCAACTTAATGGGATCTGCGGTTCGTACCGCGGAATAACTTTTAGGAAACGTAAACAGCGACTCAATCCCTTTCACGTTCACACCTTCGAATGCCACTTGTGCATTTACATTCATAGCTGAAAATGCAAACAAAAGCACCACTCCTTTTTTCCAAAATCTAATCATACAAACTGCTGAAATTTTCTCGAAGATATTCTTTTTCAACTCAAATATCCTCATACTCTTACATCAAGAGTACGTTAATAAACCTTACCATACTAAAGGGAACAACAGCACGAATGCTTCGCCCAAAACACAAGCAACACCAACAAGCTACTGTACAGGAATAAAAACAATTTGTCCATTTAATTTTGGAAGGATATAGCTAACTGCATAAATTTGCACGCTCAATCAAATCACTTAAATAATAGATAAAAAATGAAACTATTTAGTATCCTTTTGCCATTGGTGTTTTTGCTTTCTTCTTGCAGCAAGGAAGAAACAACCTATACAAGAATGGATTATACGGTCCTTGGGATATCTCAGGTTACAGTTAATGGAGTTGTACTATTCCCACTAAAGGACACAAAAAACCTAGCTCCCATAAACATTGAGGGTATGTACCTCGAATCTCCCTGTGAAGACCTATCTGGCCATTACGCTATCAAATATTACTTAAAAAAACATCCATCAACAGAGCCTATAAGGGTAGTTGGAGAGTCAAAATATCCTGATGTAGAAATCACGTACGAAGAAAAAGTTATTAATGAAATCCACAAAGCCATTTCAGTAACCTTCTCTAGAAAAGGTTACGAACCCAAAGTGACATACACCTTTGTTTTTCTTTTTGCAAAAAAATAGAGCAGATACGAACCTAACGATTAGATTTTTTTAGTAATTAATAGAAGAAAAAGAACCTTTACTGCTTCCAAATAGTTGTATAAAAAACTGATTTCAAAAAAATTCAACTGGGATGCCGAAAACAGTAAAGAGTAGGCACAACAAAAAAGGATGTAGTATATGACAAACAATCAGCCTTCGGGAGCAAACAATGCTCTAAAATCGATTAGCGACTATCATTTTCATGCATTCAACAAAGATGTCCTAACGGTTCGAACAATTTACCTCATTATCAGAGCACTCCTCAACAGGAATAATGCCAGTCCTACAGGAACCCAAAATAAATCCACAGATTTTCTTGAAGAGTTACTTCGAATTCGAAACTTTTTGCATATAGGCTTTCAGGAAAATAGCATTGATGTATTTAACATACTTTTAAACGATTATAAGCAAAAAGGATACGTTTTGGACACTGCAATCCCTTTAATGTTTGACGTAGAATACTGCTTCATAGAAGCCACATCCCAAGGCGAAACTAATATCCATGATAGAGTAATAAGTGATCTGAAGAATCGATTCAGCCTCTTAAAAGAAGAAAGCAACAACGAAGATTTCGGAGCAATCCAAAATTTTCTGAATACTCTCAACATAGACGGAGACGATGTGCTGAGTTTTGCTGATATCACCACTCGTAGTTTCGAAAATCAGTTAAATGATATCAAATCACTTAAAACTAAGTACCCAACCACTATCTACCCTTTCTTTGCCGTAGATCCTCGTCGTCCAAACGTCGTTCAAATGGCGAAAAATGCTATAGAAAGCAAAAATTTCTTTGGCATCAAGATATATGCACCCAACGGATACTCTCCGCTTGATCCAACACTACTCCCTCTTTACGATTACTGCCAACAGCACAGTATTCCTATAACAGCTCACCATTCACTTGGAGGATTCGCTTCTTTTGCCAATTCGCTCAATATTTACGGTAAAATTTATAGAAACGGAGCAATTGTAGATCCACAAAATCCAGTACAGTTCGAAAAACTATTTAGCCCTGGCTGGATTGAAGACAGAGCCAACACTCTTAACCACCCAAAGCTGTGGGAGCAGGTTCTTTTACTCTTTCCTGAGCTAAGATTAAATCTTGCCCACTTTGGTATTTTTAGCGATGCAAATACTATAAAAGATCGCTACTCGTGGACAGACTACGTAGCGGGACTAATGAAAACATTCCCAAACTTATATACCGATCTATCATGCTATACCAGCACCGATGACTTAAAGTATATCAACAACCACTATTTGAACGATCCGATAATTGGAAAAAAAATTCTCTATGGTTCTGATTTCTACTTAAACATGCTCTTTATTGATAACTTCAAGCAATATCTCACAAATTTTACCAACATATTAGGCCCCAACTTCGACAAAATTGTTGTCAACAACCAACAGTTTTTTGCCAAGCAGCCTGCAGCACTTAAGAACATTTAGATCATAAGATCAAAGAGGGTCGCTTTTGTGCTACCCTCTTTGCAAATAGAGAAGTATTGCTGCATAACATTTTCTCACCAAATAAATATTCCTAGATTTGCACCAGATTTACTTCGGGGCAGGGTGTAACTCCCTACCGGCGGTTATAGTCCGCGACTCCGACCTTTTAGGTAGGACTGATTTGGTGAAATTCCAAAACCGACAGTTAAAGTCTGGATGAAAGAAGATAAATCGCATCGTAACTGCTATCCTGCATCACCTTGGGATATCTTGCCCCGATTGTATGGTTATAAAACAACTTAGCGGGTAAGACTTATGGAATCAATCAAACAGTTTGGTAACAACTACAAAGAACGCATCGAGAATGCCATCAGCAAACTACAACAAGGAAAGGGAATCCTACTTGTAGATGATGAAGATCGAGAAAATGAGGGTGATATCATCTTTCCAGCTCCCACAATGACCTCAAAAGATATGGCCCTAATGATTCGGGAGTGTAGCGGCATCGTGTGCCTCTGCCTAACTCCAGAGCGTAGCAAAGTGTTGGAGCTTCGTCCAATGGTCATTGATAACACCAGCAAGAACCAAACCGCATTTACGATCACTATAGAAGCAAAGGAAGGTGTTACTACAGGAGTTTCTGCAGCCGATAGAATTCAAACCATCCGTACTGCTGTTGCCAAAAACGCCAAACCAAGTGATTTAGCACACCCTGGGCATGTTTTCCCTTTAATAGCCAAAGCAAATGGCGTATTCGAACGTCGCGGCCATACAGAAGGAAGCATCGATCTGGTTAAGCTCGCTGGTCTTGGCGACTCTGCCGTACTTTGCGAACTCACCAACGAAGACGGAACAATGGCGCGCCTACCCGAAATTATACGCTTCGGGATTCAGCACGATATGCCGGTTGTTACTATCGAAGATATCTACCAGTATCGCCTAATGGTAGAAAAAAGCAACGCAAAAGTGGCCTCCGAAGCCTACCTTTAGGATCAAAAAATAAGAATTAAAGCCCGTATGTCCATTTTTTCTAAATGCATGCGGGCTTTTAGGCTTCACCATTTAACGTTTCATTATAAAGCAACATTAAAAGCCACCTGCAATTGAACTGGTTTACAACTCAAAGGTTTTTCAATTGATACCCGAATAGATCCCCCTACGTTGATTGTAGGATGGCAAGTAGGATATAACAATAATTCCTTTATCAACCAAAATTCAGTTGCCATGAAACTATCTATTTTTGCTAAAGCAGCTGCCTTCACATTTGGCTTTACAGCAATCGGAGCAGCAGCGGTTGCACAGGAAAGCGATCAATCGCTACTCGAAAAGTTGAAGTGGAAAAATGATATGATGCACATTAAGTTGGACCTCCGCACCGACTTCGTTACCACCTTCAACTCGAACCTTGATGACGAAACCAGCTTTAAAGGCCAAACTTTTAAGGTATGGCTTGTAGGAAAGATAACTCCCAACATCAGCTACCGGGTACGACAACGTTGGAACCGATTTAGCGAACCGCTTGGCCGCGATCGCCTCTCGTCAGCTACCGACCAAGCTTACTTAGCATTTAAACTTTGCGACTACTTCTCCATCATCGCAGGAAAACAGTCCGTACAGTACGGAACTTTTGAATACGATTACAACCCTGCCGATGTTTACCTACCAACCTTGTGCTTCGACGATTTGGATGCCTACAAAACAGGGGTAGACTTCGTCTTTAACGTACCAAAACATGAGTTTCACTTTCAGATTGTCAACTCGGATGCACCACAATTCGCAACACAGGATTACAAAAATAAGGCACTTGCCTATAACCTGCTTTGGGCTGGTGATATGCTCGACGGGACTCTTAAAACTCGCTGCTCCTACCATCTCACCCAAAAAGAGAGAGGCGATTACTTCAACTTTTTCACGCTAGGGCTGCAAGTCAACTTAGGCGCATTTAGCACCGAACTTGATTACTACAATGGCATGAGAATGATGAGCATTTCTAAAAATCCATCCATAACCTACGATCCTGTAAACGATCCAACCGTAAAAGATCAATCTTTTTCAGCCAACTTTAAGTACTATAAAGACAAATGGGGATTTTTTGTAAAAGGATTATGGGATCAACGTATAGACTACAAAGCAGATAGCAAGGCCTTTCAAGATTGGGGACTCAACACTGGCATCGAATACTACCCGTTAAAGGGTGAAAATCTAAGGGTTCATCTAGTCTATGGACACCGTAACACGGATTATAAATACACCTTTACCAATAAACCAACAGAAGAACTTAACTCCATCACCCTCGGCATTCGTTGGCTTTTCAAGGTGATGTAACCACCCCCACAAGCAAATAAACTTTACCACCCTTAAAGAGCAATTTTTAAGGGTGGCTTATTTTAACATAAGCCCAACATAAATAATCTGATAAAAAATAGCCATTTCTTAACGCTCTATTGTTATATAAAGAAATCTAATTCTCCAGTAAATGTCCATTCAGAAAAAACAGGAACCTTTTTCTATTCGCAAGCGGTTGATCAGTTTTACGTATGCGCTTAAGGGGGTTTGGCTACTATTTAAAGAGCATAATGCGCAAATACATCTTGTTGCAACCATTATTGCCATAATCCTAGGTGTTATTCTGCGCATTTCTACCTTCGAATGGATAATCATCATCCTTCTTATTGGAATTGTACTGGCAGCCGAAGCAGGAAACTCCGCACTTGAACGTCTTGCCGATAAGATATCCTTAAATCACCACCCACTTTTAGGAGAGGCAAAAGATTTGGCCGCAGCGGCTGTTCTATTTTGTGCTACCGCGGCTGCCATAATTGGCATCATCATTTTCTTGCCAAAAATCATTAAACTAATATTTTAACTCGCAACACCATGGCAAATAAACAAACGAAATTCACATGGCGCAGCAGCATTACCTTTTTATATCTTGCCTTTTGTCTTGGCTTTCCGCTAGGATTACTTGTGCTAACCATTGGACCTGCCGCTTGGATGGCTAGCTACGCCCAAAAAACCAACATGAGTCTATCTTTAGAGTCCACTCTCGGAAAAGTAATCATCCTTCTATTTTTAATTTTTACCATCCTAATAGCCTTATGGCTTACCAAGGTGGTAGGTCGAATACGAAGTAAAGGATTTCGCTTTCTCATATTCGCTCTCCCCTTTGCTGCATTAGTAGCATCTCTATTCATTTTTTCCTTCAAACCACAAGTTATGGTTGCCAATACCCAAGGGATACAAGAAGCACAGATAAAGGGTGTTGGAAAGGTTCAATTTATTTTAGGATCCTATCCAGACAGAACGCATCTTGATCAGCTGAAATATGAAGGTTACACTGCAGTCATCAGCCTTTTACATGAAATGGTGGTCCCTGCGGAACCTGTTCTTATTGAGGAGGAAAAAGAAAATGCAGAACAAGCAGGAATTAAAATCATTAGAATTCCTATGCTCCCTTGGATTTCAGGAAACGAAGAAGCGGTACAAAAAATAAAGGATCTGGCCGTAAACGGAAAAGGGAAATACTACGTACACTGCTATTTGGGACGCGACCGAGTAAATGTTTTTAAAACCATCGTCAAATCGCAAGCAGCAGAAGCTTTAGAAGCTAACGCATCTCTAGTAAAAACGCGCTCGCTAGACGATCTTACCCAATTCGAAAGAGGGCCCATTATAAAATTGGTAGAAGGGGTTTATCTTACGCCCTACCCTACAGAAGAAGAAATGTTTGGTTATCTCCTAAATGGAACATACAAAATGGTTATCTGTATCTTGGATCCCAACGATCCTGCTGATAAAACACGCATTCAGGAAGAAATGAAAATTTTTGATGATTACGGTGTTAACCTAAAAAACATCCCCATAACCAAGACCAACAAAAAGCAGGTACAAATGCTGGTAGATTCAATCAAGAAAATGGAAAAGCCACTAGTAATTCACGGATACCGTGTAAATAACGAACTTGCCACAGCATTGAAAGAACAACTATCCAAATAACAACTGCAAAAAGAAAATCACCCTACTGAAAAAGGGGGAATGTAAAAGAACCTCATCCCTCTACAAAAGGAATCTGATCCTATAGGACAACGTGCTTTTTGTAGTCTACAACAATTTTAAGGTAGATTGGCAGGAGGTTAACAGAGCATTAACCCTTTATATTGACTCGTTAACCGAGAAAAGGTGCCGACAACCCTATCTTTGCATAGACGACAACAACCAAATAATCGTCTCATAGATTAGATTAATTTTCTCATGTTTTAGGTTAAGAGTTAGCCCTCGACGCGATGTCGAGGACTATTCGTTTATAGGGGTGCCATTACAGATACTCTCATATCTAATCCAACAAAAAACTACTCCCGAATAGCCTTTTCGAAGCAATAAAAGAGGCCTTTTCTGAAGTTTACGGTACCCGCAATGCCGTAACGAAGGCTTTTGTAAAAGCTCATTGTTATGGGATTTTTGCTAAAGGTATCCAACCGGATGGAGGTATAGCCATTATCGTCGGCAAAACGTTCTGTAAAATGCATCAAACGGCGGGCAACTCCCTGCCCTTGATATGATGGGTGAACACTCAGACGATGTACAACAAGCGCCTTACCGACGGCATGCCGCCACTCAACATCGATGTACTCCTTATCCTGAAATTCGTTCAGGACTACCATACCCTTTATCACTCCATCCTCCTCCAGCACAAAAAGAGTACGCTCTTGGATGTCGTTGTTAATGGTTACTGCATCTGGGTAAATTTCATCCCATTGGTCAATACCAAGCGAGTTCAAGTTGGCGATTACCGCCCTAAGCAACAGCATAAGGCTATTCAGCTCCTCTATCTTTGCGCGTCTAATCATTTTTACTGATGATTTAAATGCTAAACCAAGGTTGGTTGGCCATAAATATAAAAAGAATATCGTTTACAAGCGGCTTAACTCCGTTTTTTACACACATGCACTCCACCTTCGTTTTGATTGTTAGCTAAAACTTCATGCTGGCTTATACTTGACGTTGCATTGCAAGCCCATCTTTAGGTACAAAAAAGAAGTATGGAAGACAATCAAAAGCTACAAGCAATTTTGGAGTGCCACTGCCAAAGCATTGCACGCGTTGCAAGCAATACAGAACTCCACGCCTCGCTAAAAGATTACGGCTACGATACCAAAATGCTTCAAAAAGGAATAGAACTAGCAGAAGAGGTTTATGCACTACTCTATTCCTTTCAAGAGGAGCCGCTGCAACCATACGACCTAGCCAACAGCTACTGGGTAATATCAGAGCAAGCGCAAAGAAGATACTGCGCGATTGTAAAGCAGCTGAATAGTACCGCCTCACTCAACTTAGAACTGATGAAGGTTATACCTCCGGTGGTAGATACGCTAGCACAATCGGAATCGCTACATACCGCATACAATCTTTACAGACATCTACTAATTAATACCGAAAAGTATGCCGACCTCCTAAGCTTTGCAGGCATCTCTGTAATGATGCTCGAAGAGGAATTGGGCATTTTAGGCGAAATAGCCTACCTTAAAACCATCCGATATCGTTCGCTTAGAGATGAAGAGCACCACGTAATAAAAAGGGATAGCAAAATAGAGGAGCTGATAACCTACTCGCACGAACTAAGCGCAATAGTTTCGCTTATAAATAGCCCACGAGAAACTGCACCAAGGTTAGCAGAAGCCCTAATTGCCTAAAACGCGCTATAGCATTCCACTTTTTATCGTACCTTTGCCCGATAACGCACGTTAAATGGAAATGCTACTATTAGAACCTCTTAGCTGGAAGGATTACGAGCTGATTGACTCTGGAAATTTTGAAAAGTTAGAGCGATTTGGCAGCTACATTGTTGCCCGCCCCGAACCACAAGCGGTATGGAATAAAACGCTCTCGGATGGCGAATGGGAAAAGATGGCTAATGCCTACTTCAAAAAAGACAAAGGAGTACAAAAAAGCGGCCAGGACGAAAGAGGAACTTGGATAAAGAAAAAAGGGATGCCCGAACAGTGGGTAGTTTCTTACAACTATAAGGATATGGCGCTAAAGATGCGCCTTGGTCTTACCTCATTTAAGCATGTTGGGCTATTCCCCGAACAGGGCGAGAACTGGAACTTCATTAACGAATCGGTAAAGAAAATGAAGACGCCACAACCCAAAGTTCTTAACCTTTTTGCCTATACTGGCGGCGCCTCTATTGCCGCAAAAGCCTCTGGTGCCGATGTTACCCATGTCGACTCCATCAAACAGGTAGTAACTTGGAGCCGAGAAAACATGGAAATCAGCGGCTTAAACAATATTAGATGGATTGTTGATGACGCCATGAAGTTTGTCCGTCGCGAGGTTAAGCGAGGCAACAAGTACAACGGCATAATCCTTGACCCTCCTGCCTACGGTCGCGGACCAGATGGCGAGCGCTGGATTTTGGAAGATGGCATCTTGGAGTTGATCTGCTGCTGCAAAGAACTCCTCGATCCAAAAGAAGGATTCCTTGTTCTTAACCTTTACTCTATGGGTTTTTCTGCCCTCATCGCAGAAACGCTCATCAACCAAACGTTTGGGAAAGGCTTAAACATGGAAATTGGTGAACTTTACCTAAAAGATAGGTATGCAAAAAAGCTACCGCTTGGCGTATTTTGCCGCTTTACCAATTTCTAAAATAATATAAGGATGAGCAACGCTTCATCCTTTTTTATTTACACCAGCACTCGGAAGCTAGTAAAATAAAAACTGGCGTAACCTGTCGAATTAACGAAGGTTGCGCCAGTTCTTTATATCGTAATAGAACGTCTTTCTACCGTTCCCGTATAAGTCGAGCCATATAAAAGCCATCGCCACCCGAAGATGGGAATATAGTACAGTCTTCATCCAGCACAAACTCGGGATGGATGGCTAAAAAGGCATCAACCTGTCCCCTGTTCTCTGATTTTAGAATACTGCACGTAGAATAAACCATTTCGCCTCCAACTTTTACCATTTTGGAGTAGCGATTTAGAATCTCTGCCTGCTGCTGCTTTACGTTAGCAATATTTTCTGGTGTAATTCGCAACTTCGACTCGGGATTACGGCGGAACACTCCCGTTCCAGAGCAAGGCACATCCAGCAGAAGGTAGTTAACCTTGTCGTACATCCTCTTAATAACCTTTGTTGTATCAATAACCCGCGTTTCGATGTTGGTAATACCACTCTTAAGCGCTCTACGCTTTAGCTCTTCCAACTTTTGAGGATACAAATCTAGGGATATAATCCGCCCCTTATTGCGCATTAGCGCTCCAAGGTGTAGCGATTTGCCTCCGTTCCCCGCACAAGCATCAACCACCAAGCCATTACCTGTAAAGTTGGCCAGCAAAAACGGAGCAACCTGCTGAGAGGATATATCCTGCACCTCAAGTAGCCCATCCTTAAATGGAACGGTTCCAAAAACCTCCTTACCACCTACAACCTCTAGCGCATCGGGCACATTGGGTACAGCGCGAATAACCACCTCTTGCCTCCGAAGCTGCAGAATCAGCTCCTGCGTCGAAATCCTCAACGTATTGGTACGAATGTAGCGTTTAGGTTGGCTTAAAAAAGCGTGCAGCTCCATTTCCCATTCGTCTCCTACCTCCTCTTTTGCTAGCGCAACAAACCATTCTGGGAAATCTAGCGTAACATGCGCTTCGGCATAGCTATTTAGCTCGTTCATTGGCACCTCTAGCGCCTTATTTACAATGTTGATGATGCTTTCATTGTTCCCTCCACCAAAATGGTACCAGCAACGAAATACAAAAGGAGCGTAAAGGCTCAGCGCCCTACGAATATTGGGGTCAACAACTTTTTTGTCTTTAAATAGATCGCGTAACGCTCTATCGAGGTACACATCTTCAACGGCAACCTTGCGAACAACGTTGGCAAGAAGGTTGGTGAGCAGCTTTTCTTTCATTCTCAAAAATTGTGGTGCAAAAGTACGATAAAAAGAGACGTTACACCCATGATTACCATTGATCTATTAATTTTTATGATCGGAAGGCTAGATTCGTCCAAGAATTTTATCCATAACCCAGCAGGGACGTGCGCCCTCCTCTGGGCTGCTAGGGCATTTCCCGACACCTTGAAGCTCCTCAACAATGGTTTGTATAAGCGGCTGCTGAATATGCTGAGGATTCTTAAATGCGAATCGTTCCTCCCTGCCTTCCGCCCTAAGAACTATAGGCGTAAATTCGAATGTCGAGAAGGTGAGGCTTCCCTTTGTTCCAATAATTTCAATAGTATCGGTTCTGATGTCGTTGGTTGTTACAAAGCACCAGAGAGCAGAGCCAACAGCCCCATTTTCGAAGCGAAAAGATGCAGTAATGGTATCTTCTGCAGCATATAAACCTGCAAGATTGGTCGCAGAACCTTTTACATCATCAATTTTACCAGCAATATACTCGATGATATCAATAGTGTGAGGAGCAAGATCGAAAAGGTAGCCTCCACCTGCAACCTCGGGGTCAACTCGCCAGATGTGCGAATGGCTCTCACGATCGGCGTGTGCGGCTCCTCTATAAAACCGAACGTTTACAGCAAGAATAGCACCGATACGCTTTCCATCCACCAATTCTTTTACCTTAAGGAAGTAGGGTAATGCACGCCTGTAGTGCGCTACAAAAAGAGGTTGATTAGTCTCCTTGGCAACCCGAATCATCTCTTGGCACTCCGCATAGTTCCGAGCCATAGGTTTCTCCACGTATACAGCCTTTCCTGCACGCAATGCCTTAATGGCATACTCTGCATGCGAACTTGGAGGAGTGGCAATGTAAACCGCATCGATATCTGGGTTAAAAATAATATCATCAGCGTTGATAAACCACTGCTCAACACCATGCCGAAGAGCATAGTCTTTAGCTTTTACAGCATCCCTGCGCATTACTGCAACTAACTTCGATCCATCAACCTTAGCAAAGGCTGGTCCGCTTTTAACTTCGCAAACATTGCCGCATCCAACTATTCCCCACCTTACAATCTTCATATCAAAGTCTTCTAAAGTATACCCAAATTAAATTAATATTCTCGATACTAAATAGTCGTTTTAAAAGTATATTTGAAAACTAAAATATATCTAATCTTAAACGTGTATTTTCATTAAGGAAGAAACATTATGCTAAATTAATGGGCATACACACATTCGTATTTTGACATTGTCCTTTAGTATTTAAGGTGGTGTTCGAAACATATTTAATATAAAAATGGAAAACTATTCCTTTAATCTTAACGAGTTGGTTATTTCTGACAAATCAATTCTAAGGAAAACTGATGCGCTGCGCCTTTACAACGCCATTGCAGTTTTTTACACCTTTTTTACAGCATACTTGCTGTATAAAATTATACAACAGGCGCATGAAGGTGGGCTACATTGGATTATTTACACGTTTTGCCTATTACTAGACTTGTTTTTCCTCTTCTGGATAATCAAAAAGAAAAAGGAGATTAAGAGTTCCTCCTTCTCCATAAATGGGGTCACCACCATTATTGTCAAACGAATTCCTATAAATAGCAACATAAGAGCCCTACTCCCCATTGCAACCTCCATTATTCTCGAAAACGAGACGGGAAATAGCCAAAAATACCGGATTCATCTCGACGAGAACTCGCTGAACGCCCTTATATTTGAGCTCATCGACAGAAATGTTAAGATAGAGGAAAGGTAGCCCAGCTACATTCCCCTTTGTTTTAACAAGATAAAGCTTAATTGCATTGCTAAAAGTGCAATTATGGAAAATTTGCTACGTCTTATGGAAGGCGTAGCAGATTCTGCTACGTACACCTCAATTTATGATAAAGAGATGAATCAAAAAGTAAAAGAGTTTCGTGAGTATCGGGCGAAAATGAATGAGAAGATTCTTTCGAAGAATAATCTTGTGATTAAACGTATCTACAACATCGACACCAATACCTACCAGGAAGGTGCGCTATCTACTCGCGAAAAGGAATTAATGGGGCTGGTTGCCTCCATGGTACTTCGCTGCGACGATTGCATTAAATACCATCTCGAAACCTGCTTTGAGATTGGGCTAAACACCGACCAGATAATGGAAGCCTTCTCGGTTGCCAACTTGGTAGGTGGAACCATCGTTATTCCTCACACTCGTCGAGCGCTGGAGTACTGGGAAGCGCTGCAGGAAGAGTAGCCCACCCACGTTTAGCATTTTTATCTATTTAATTTAATAACCTACAGACTAACTACTACATGAAAAAACTTCTGTTGTCTGCGGTAGCGTTTTGTTGTTTTGGTGCCGTTAGCGCACAAGACAACCCACTCTGGTTACGCTTTCCGTCCATCTCTCCCGATGGAAAAACAATAGCGTTTTCGTACAAGGGCGACATTTACACCGTCCCCGCGGCTGGAGGAAAGGCTACCGCCATTACCACCAATCCAGCCTATGACGCCAACCCAATCTGGAGCCCTGATGGAAAAACCATCGCCTTTAGGTCGGATAGATTTGGCAACTTCGATGTATTTACCGTTGCTGCCGAAGGTGGTACCCCTAAAAGAATTACCACCAACTCGGTAAAGGAACAACCTGTAGCCTTTACCCCCGATGGTAAAGAAATTCTGTTCCTAGCACAAATCATGGACAGCCCACAAAGCCGCCAGTTCCCCGATGGAGGAATGCGCGAGCTATACGGCATTTCTGTTGATGGAGGTCGCCCACACCAGGTGCTAACCACCACTACCGAGGATCCTACTTTTGATAAGAGCGGTAGATATATGGCCTACCACGACTACAAGGGCTACGAAGATCCCTACCGTAAGCACCACGTATCGCCAGTTACCCGCGATATTTGGGTTTACGACACCCAAACTAAGAAGCATACCAAGGTAACTACATTTGGTGGCGAAGATCGTACCCCTATCTTTGGAGATAACGGTAAAACCATCTACTACCTTAGCGAGCAGTTTGGCGACTTCAACGTAGTTAAAACCTCGTTGGATAACCCTAGCAAGGTAGAGCCGCTAACCAGCTTCAAAAAGAATCCCGTTCGCAGCCTAACAAAATCAAACGATAATACCTTTGCCTTTAGCTATGCTGGCGAGATTTACACCTACAAGGAAGGTGCTAAACCCGAGAAGGTAAAGATCAGCATCGTTAACGATCAGGTTGAAAATGCACTTGTAAACAACGACCTTTCGTCTGGCGCCACCGAAATGGAGGTATCGCCTAACGGCAAGGAGGTTGCCTTTATAATCCGTGGCGATGTATACGTTACATCTGTCGAATACGGCACGACAAAGCGCATTACCAACACCCCCGAGCAGGAAAGAGGCGTTAGCTTTAGCCCCGATGGCAGAAGCTTAGTATACGCAGGCGAGCGCAATGGCAGATGGCAGGTATTCACTGCCAGCCTAGTAAAAAAGGATGAGCCTTTCTTCGCCACCTCAACCGCTGTTAAGGAGGAAAATCTTGTTTCCATCCCCGAAAATGCCTTCCAACCTGCCTTCTCTCCCGATGGCAAGGAGGTAGCTTTCCTAAAAAACAGGGTTACCCTTAGCGTAATCAACCTAAAGAGCAAAAAAATTCGCGATGTGGTTGATGGAAAGTACAACTACTCCTACCAAGACGGCGACCAGCAGTACGCTTGGTCTCCAGATAGCAAGTGGTTCCTTGTTAAGTTCTTCGAGAAGGGTGGATGGAACTCTGACGACATCGGACTTGTAAAAGCTGATGGAACAGGAACCATAACCAACCTTACCAATAGCGGTTACGGCGACGAAAATCCCAAATGGATGATGAACGGTAAGTGCATGATCTGGGCTAACGACAAGGAAGGCTACCGTAGTCACGGAAGCTGGGGCTCTCAGAACGATGTGTACGCCATGTTCTTTACCCGCAAGGCTTGGGATACCTTTAAGATGAGCAAGGAGGAGTTGGAAGTTCAGAAGGAAGCTGAAAAGCTGGCCAAAAAGAACAAAAAAGACGACACCAAGAAGGATACCGACGCCAAAAAGGATAAGAAGGACGACGTAAAGAAGGATTCTGCCGCTACTGTTGCTCCTATAGAGATTGAGTTAGACGACCTAGACAACCGTGTTGCCCGTCTAACCATCAACTCTTCGAACCTTTCTGATGCAGTACTTACCCCCGATGGCGATAAGCTATACTACCTAAGCCGCTTCGAAAAAGGATTCGACCTTTGGGTTAACGAGCTTAAGGAAAACAACACTAAGCTGGTAATGAAGTTTGACGGCTACGCCGGAAACCTAACTATCGATAAGGATGGTAAAAACCTATTCCTTGTAGCAGGCAATGCGCTTACCAAAATCGAGATTGCCTCCAACAAGCGTAGCACCATATCCTACAAGGCTCCTAAAACCATCGACTACCCACAGGAAAGAAAATATCTACTCGACCATACCATTCGCTTGGTTGAGGATAAATTCTACGATCCTAAGCTGCATAACGTAGACTGGAAGTACTACCACCAGGAGTACTCTAGGTACCTTCCATACATCAACAACAACTACGACTTTGCCGACCTTTTGGCTGAGCTTCTTGGCGAGCTAAACGGTTCGCATACTGGTGGTCGTTTCTCTCCTATGCCTACATCTGGTGCCGATCAAACGGCAACTCTTGGATTGCTTTACAACGAGAGCTACAACGGCGATGGCCTTATGGTTGCCGAAGTGTTGAAGCAGGGACCTTTTGCCAATGGCAAGACAAAGGTTAAGCCAGGTATCCTAATCACATCTATTGATGGCGATACCATTAAGGCAGGCGTAGACTACTTCCCATTCCTTAACCGTAAGGTTGGAGACGCTACTGTAGTTGGACTAAAGAACCCAAAAACTGGCGAGCAGTGGGAAGAGATTGTTAAGCCAATCTCTAAATCTACCGAAAACAACATCCTATACGATCGTTACGTTGAAAGACAGGAGGCCTATGTTGACTCTCTTTCGGGTGGAAAGATCGGATACGTGCATGTACGTGGCATGAATAGCGATAGCTTCCGCGAAGTTTACTCTAAGATGCTAGGAAAGTACCGCAACAAGGAGTCTATCATCGTAGACACCCGCTTTAACGGTGGTGGATGGCTGCACAACGACTTAGCCATTTTGCTAAGCGGCAAGAAGTACGCAGAATTTGCTCCTCGTGGCCAGTTTATTGGTACCGAGCCTATCTCGCAATGGACTAAACCTTCGGTTGTTTTAGCCTCAGAAGGAAACTACTCCGATGCGCACGGCTTCCCCTACACCTACAAGACGCTAAAGATTGGTAAGCTTATCGGAAAGCCAGTAGCAGGTACCATGACCGCAGTTTGGTGGGAAAACCTTCAGGATAAAACCCTTACCATTGGGGTTCCTCAAATTGGGGTTCGCGATGTAAACGGTAACTACCTCGAAAACCAAACCCTATACCCTGATATTGACGTAGATTATACTCCTGAAGATGTAGCCAACGGCATCGACCCTCAAATTGAGCGTGCCGTAAAGGAGCTTCTTAAGAAGTAGTAAGATAAAAATAGCAATGCAAATGGTTCTACTGGGATTTTTCCCGGTAGAATCTTTGCCAAAAGGATGTACTTTTGGATGGTAGTCGTTGCGCTACCCAATTTGGAGAGCTACATCTCTACATTGTTTAAAATTGTAACCTATTCAGATGAAAAAATTTTTACTTTCGGCGGCCGCCCTTGTAGGATTTGCCTTTGCGCAAGCTCAGGACTCCCCACTATGGCTCCGCTATCCTTCCATCTCGCCAGATGGAAAGACCATTGCCTTCACCTTCAAGGGCGATATCTATACCGTCCCCGCTTCGGGTGGCAAGGCAACCGCCATTACAACCAACCCCGCCTACGACACCAACCCAACTTGGAGTCCAGACGGAAAATCTATCGCGTTTAGCTCCGACCGCAACGGAAACTTCGACGTTTTTGTTGTTTCGGCTGATGGAGGCGCACCTGTACGCCTTACCACCAACTCGGCAAGCGAAACCGTACAAACCTTTACCCCCGATGGTAAGAATGTAATCTATACTGCCTTCATCCAAAAGCCTGCAAGCAACCAGCAATACCCTGCGGCATTCCTCTCCGAGGTATACTCCGTTTCGGTAAAGGGTGGTCGCCCTACGCAAATTACCACTGCAGCTGGCGAAAACCACTGCTACACCAAGGATGGCAAGACTGTTTTCTACAACGACATCAAAGGACAGGAAAATGCTTGGCGTAAGCACCACACCTCTTCTGTAGCTCGCGACATCTGGAAGTGGAACATCCCTACCAATACCTTTACACAGCTTACAGTTGAGGGTGCAGAGGATAGAAACCCAGTTTTATCGGCCGACGAGAAAACGTTGTACTACCTTTCTGAAAACTCTGGCTCCTTTAACGTATGGAAGATGGATGTTGCCAACCCAAAAGCCATCAGCCAGGTTACCAAGTTTACCAAAGATCCTGTTCGCTTCCTTTCTGCCTCTAAAAACGACGTAATGGCCTTTAGCCAAAACGGCGAGCTTTACACCTTAAAGGCTGGCGGACAACCCGAGAAAGTAAAGGTTACCATTGTAAGCGATGCAGATAACCAAAAGCAGGAGACTGTTGCCCGTAGCGGCGTTTCTGATGCTGTTCTTTCTCCAAATGGAAAAGAAATCGCCATCGTTATTCGTGGCGACATCTACGTAACCTCTGTTGACTATGGCACCACCCGCCGTATCACCAACACACCTACCCAAGAGCGCACCCCATCTTTCAGCCCCGACGGCAGAACCTTGGTGTACGCTGCATTCCGTAATGGCAGCTGGAATCTTTATACCGCATCAATCGCCAAAGCTACCGATCCGTTCTTCTACGCAGCCTCTGCCGTTAAGGAGGAACCTCTACTGGTTAGCAAAGACGACACCTTCCAGCCTATGTTCTCGCCTGCGGGTAACGAGGTTGCCTACCTAAAGGATAGAACTAAGATTTTTGTTATCGACACCAAAACAAAGGCCACCCGCCAGATAACCGATGGTAGCAAGAACTTCTCCTACTCCGATGGCGATATGGATTTCGACTGGTCGCCCGACGGAAAATGGATTACGCTAGCCTACATCGACAAGCTACGTCAGGGTTACAACGACATAGGTATTGTTAGCGCCAATGGCGGCGAGGTTAAAAATATTACCCTTTCGGGCTACATGCAGGATAAGCCAAAGTGGATGATGAACGGCGATATTATCCTCTTCTCATCCGACCGTTTTGGTATGCGTGCCCACGGTTCGTGGGGATCGGAGCGCGACGTGTTTGGTATCTACACCAACAAAGCTGCGCTAGATAAGGCTACCCTTTCGAAAGAAGATCTTGACCTTATTAAGGAGCAGGAAAAGCTGAAGAAGGAGAACGAAAAGAAGGCTGCCGAGAAGAAGGCCGCCGACAGCAAGGATAAAAAACCTGCCGACGATAAGAAAAAACCTGCCGCTGGAGCCGATACCACCAAGAAGGGATCGGATGTTAAGCCTATCAAACTCGAGCTAAACGGCATCGAAGATAGAATTCAGCGCCTAACCATCAACTCATCCGAGCTATCCGACTACGTTATTACCCCCGATGGCGAAAAGCTTTTCTACCTTGCCGCCTTCGAGGATGGATACGACCTTTGGGTTAACGAGCTTCGCAAAAACGAAACCAAGATACTTACCAAGCTCAACGGCCGAGGTGGTTCATTGGTACTCGATAAGGATGGAAAGAATCTATTCATCTTCTCCTCTCAGGGCATCTCTAAGATTGATGTGAACAGCGGTAGCCGCAAGCCGGTAACCTTTGCCGCCGAGGTGGAAATTGATGGTGCAGCCGAGCGTGCCTACATGTTCAACCACGTTTACCAAACCGTAAAGAACAAGTTCTACCGTACCGACCTTCACGGTTGCGACTGGGAGTACTACAAGAACAACTACGAGCGCTTCCTTCCATACATCAACAACAACTACGACTTTGCGCAGCTGCTAAGCGAGCTCTTGGGCGAGCTTAACGCCTCGCACACCGGCGGACGCTACAGCGCTCCTCGTGTAGATGGTGCCGATAACACCGCACGCCTAGGCCTGCTTACCGATGTTACCTACACCGGCGAAGGGGTTAAGGTTGAAGAGGTGCTAAAGGATGGTCCATTCGACCGCGCCACCTCTAAGGTTACCAAGGGCTGCATCCTAACGCACGTTGATGGCACCCCAATTACCGCAGGTATGGACTACTTCCCGTTACTTAACCAAAAGGCTGGCAAGCGCGTTCTTCTAACCTTTAAGGATGCCAAGGGCACCAGCTTCGACGAGGTAATTAAGCCTATCAGCGCTGGCCTCGAAAACGAGCTGATGTACAACCGTTGGATCGAGAACCGCCGCGCTGAAGTTGAAAAGCTTTCGAACGGCAGATTAGGCTATGTTCATATCCGATCTATGGCAGATGCTAGCTTCCGTAGCACCTTCTCCGACGTATTTGGACGTTACAACGATAAGGATGGTATTATCATCGACACCCGATTCAATGGTGGTGGCCGCATGCACGAAGATATCGAAGCGCTATTCAGCGGAACAAAGTATCTTGAGCAGGTTCCTCGCGGACAGTACGTGGGCCTTCAGCCAACCAAGCGTTGGACTAAGCCATCTATCATGCTTACCGGCGAAGCGAACTACTCCAACGCGCACGGTACCCCTTGGGTTTACCAGCACATGGGTATCGGTAAGCTAGTTGGTATGCCCGTTCCTGGAACCATGACCAGCGTTTGGTGGGAAAACATGCAGGACAACAGCATTACCTACGGAATTCCAATTATTGGCTACCGCACCAAAGAAGGTAAGTTCTTGGAGAATACCCAGCTCGAACCAGACTTTAAGGTTGCCAACCAATCTACCGTACTTGATGCTGGCCGCGACCAACAAATTGAGGAAGCTGTTAAGCAGCTCCTAAAGGAGGTTGACGCCAAGAAAAAGAACGCTTGGTAACGAACTTAGAAATAGTTAGTAAAGAAAAGCAATACTGATTACTGTAGCGGAACCGCTACAGCTGTCGAGGCGGGAGAACGTTGTTCTCCCGCCTTTGCTTTACGTATCCTCACGACAAACGCATTCGCCAAAATCAGCCAGCAACCATTGCCCCTAACCTCCCTTAATAGCCGCCTACCATAGAAAATAGAGAGGTAGAGCCAACCGATTCCCCTTCGAGGCGTCCAGCCTTACAAAAAAAGTTCCTGCGTTTTCAATATAATAAAATGGATCTTTGAAAATACTATCCATCTTTCTACTTTTGAAGCGTACACTAATTAGCTACATAAAAAAGATTTACTTTTTATTCAATATCTTAATATGAAACAGGGTTTTATTTTCCTTTTTATCTGCATGCTTAGCCTTTCCGCTAAATCTCAGCTAAACGTAAGCACCTACCACACCAATGCGTTTGCGATAGGTACCAATAAGCTTAAGCCAGTTAGCGGCGAACTCAAGGTTTTTGCCAACGACAAGTTCGAATTTGTACAAACGGAGTTAGACCTATTCTACAACTTCAAGGCATCTACCTATCATAAGTTTGCTGTAGGATTTGGCTTAAATCTGACACCTTTTGCAGAAACAGATCAGCTACGCGCGTTTACCGTTCCGCTATCGCTGGAGATTTTTCCGATAAAGGAGTTCAAAAAGCTCTCCTTTTTGGTAGAGGTAGCCCCAGAATTTATGATAGAATCGGATGCACGGCTACGCCATCTATGGGGTATCAGGTACACCTTCGGAAACGAGTAATCGAATTATGCCATACAGCTAGATAGAAATTCCCCTTGCCTGCCATAATTGCTCGTAAGGGGTTTTTTGTTGCCGCTACAGCTGCATCTAAAGAATATCTATAAGGCTCTCCGCGAGATTCCTGTAGGAAGAGTAGCAATAGGCTGATATGGTGAGGAATTTTTTAAGTGTAGAGAGCCCATTCTCGTTGTGGCTGCTAGCTGCGGTTTGCAGCATAAGCCCCAGCCACCATTAAAAAAGGCAACCGTGTTGCCGTGGTTGCCTTTTTTATCTATTCTTTTGGTGTTTTAGAAGCCTTCTCAGCCTTTGCTTTCGCTGGTGCCGAGTAGCTTACGTCGTAACCCCATTCTGCTAACAACTTAGGGTTGTTTTCATGAATGGTTTTAAGCAGATTGCGACTCCTTCTTACTGCCTCGTCAATAGGCTTTAGCAAGTTGTCACGTTCCCTGTAAGCCGCTTCAGCCTTTCTCATAAGCTCTTCCGCCTCTTCATGCTTTTTCTGTGCAAGAGGTGTAGAAGTTGAAATTAACACCCAATCAATGTCTAAAATAGCATGTAAAGGCGACTTTTCCCCTTCTTCTTTGTGCTTATCAACTAACTTTAATGCTACCCGAATTAAATCGGTAGGTCCGCGGCCAATATCTACTCTTGACTTATTTGCCATAAGCAAACCTTTTTTAAATTATACATTAGGTTAACTAACACTTATAGCAAACAAGTTAAGGCGAATAAGAAACAATGTCAATAGCGATGTGAATAAAATATCAGTGAAATCAATAACATTGCAATGTTTTTAATATTTATTAATTTTATTAACACCAAATACCCTCCATAGTCAGGTAAGATGGGGATGTAAGCGTCGTTTTTGTTAACTCCGTTAATTACATAGGGGGTGTAAGCGTTGAATTTGCCAAATCCGTGAGTTACAATGGGGGTGTAGGCGTTGTTTTTGTTAAATTCATCAGCTACGGAGGGGGTGTAAGCGTTGGAAAAGCAAAAATTGAGAGGTACAATGGCAATGTTTCGACTAAAATAGGCAATCACCAAGAAGTAAATTGCAGTAGTAATGATGCTATAGCTAGCGCAGCAGCAAAAAGGGCTACCTCCTCCACGCTATAGTACAAAAATAATCCCCCACCTGCACTGCTATCTATACAGGTGGGGGAAAGGAAAGCAAGCTTAACAAAACACTCTATCATTTCATTAAAAAGGGTGCTAACCTTTTTTTCCCTACCATATCGGCCACCCCGGACTCCGCTGTAAAGGGTAGCCATTGGTGGGTAGGGTCACATCTATCAATCCCTATGAATAACTACATATACAAAACGAATAGCCATTCGCCTATTTATTGCAATTCTTTCACCACATTGGCAGATGGGGCAACAACCTTCATAAATTCGACAACGGCCTGCATGCTTACGTTAACGGCTCTATTATACTGGGGCAGGTAGCGAACATCGCCAAGGAGCGATTCGAAATTTCCGTCGAAGGCAAGACCAATAATGTTGCCGTCGGCATCGAGCACTGGGCTACCGGAGTTTCCGCCCGTAATATCGTTGGTAGAAGCAAAGCATAAGGCTTGCTTTGCCAGCTTTTTATCGCTAGCAATTCTATCCAGCAGCCCCCTATCTACGTTGTAGGTTGGCTTTTTACCGTTTACGCGAGCCATATCGGCAAAGGTTGTTGCCATTGGCTTGGTAGCACCACCATAGGTGGGCGCATCGGCGGCAACACCTACGCTTAGGCGCATGGTAAAGTTGGCGTCGGGAGCGGTTTCTATGCCAGCCTTCCTCCTTTCGTCCCAAAGCTTTTTAGAGTAAACGCGTACGCTATCCTGCCAAGGGTTGGCCAACCTCTTAAGCTCTACCGCAAAGTCGTAGGTTTCGTTGGCAAGAATAAATATCGGATCGTTATTAAGCTGCTGCTCGGTACCGCTGGCAGCAAATGCGCTTAACCTTTTGGGCGAGGTAAAGATGCTATGCTCAAAAACGGAATCGCAGTAGCTGCGAAGGCGCTCGGAGCTTAAGGTTGCAATACGGCTGATGACGGCACTTTTAGAAAGTAAAGGAGCATGGCTTAGGTTGGCCAGCTGGCTTTCGAAATGGGCTCGCTCCCTTCCAAAATCGGTAGTAGCAGCGTACTCGTCGTACCATTTCATTAGGTTGGCAATGGCCTTAGCGCGTGCAGCGGTATCCTTCCAGCTTTTGGATATTTGTCCTGCGCGCATACCGGGTATCAGCACCGAGGTTCCCTTAAACATGGTTTCGATAAGGGTAGTGTGGGTGCTAACTATGGGGCGCATCTCAATGGCAAAGCGGTTAATCTTATCTACTAGCATCTTTTGGGTGGCCGCAAGCTTTGCTTCGTCGCCCCTTAGCATACCGTAAAGGTTGCACCTACGGTAACCCTCAAATCTCCCCTCGGAATACTTTGCAGCGTTGGCATACGAAAATATCTTTTCGCTCAAATCGCGCTCCGCGCTGGTATTTAAAGGAAGCGGATCGGCATAAAATGCTAGATGGCGGTTACGTACGGTAGCCGTTATGGAGTCGGCATTGGCAACAAAGGTCTTTACCTGCTCCGAAGTTACATATCGGCTGGTAGAGCCCGGATAGCCAACGGTGTAAAGGGGCATTCCCTTCTTTACCTTCTTAGCCGATAGGGCAAACCAGCTGCTAGGCACAAATGGCTTATTGTTGGCATTGTACTCTACCCCCTTACCTTCGTTGCTAGAGTAGGCTCTAAAGAGCGAGAAGTCGAGCTGGTAGCGCTCCCACTCAAAGTTGTCGGCGTTACCACCAAATCGGCCCAGCTGCATTGATGGGGCAGCCACCAAGCGAACATCGTTAAGCACCTCGTAGGCATAAAGCTTCGTTTTGCCGGTGGTTTGCTCGTTATCGATCTCGCATTCGAAGTCGGTTTTTGGGAAGTACTTCTTCTGAAGCACGGTGATAATACGCTTGGTAATAAACATGGGGTTGTTGTTGGCCAGCAGCTTGCGCAACGAGTCGGCCTCGGGGGTAACATCCACCACCTTATGTAAAATCTTAACGGACAAGCCAGGTACGGGAATCTCCTGCTCGCGGGTATTGGCAACAAAGCCATCGCGGAGGATATTTTTGGCGTCAGCCGAGAGCTGCTTCAGGTAATCGGCGGCACAGTGGTGGTTGGTAAGGATAAGTCCGTTGCTGGAGATGAACGATCCCGTACAGCCACGTCCGAAAATTACCACCGCCTTCTGCTTCTTGAGCATGCTGCCATCAAGCAGGGCGCCAGCGCCATCGGTCTGCAGCTTTTTAATAATAGACGAAGGTATTGATTCGACAGGCCACATGCCCCCGTCGGCCTTTGAGCTGCTGGCGGCAAAAAGTACGGCAACCAGCAATGCAATTTTTTTCATTGGTAAGCGAATATAGTGCTACGATTAAAGCGTGATAGAAGAACAAGCCTCTTCTCCAGAGAAGAAAAGGCTTGTTTGATGATTGATTTTGAACTACTACTCTACTGCGTAAGATTGGCAAAGCACATAGTATATGGTTTTGCCATCAGCCGAAGCTTTTTTATCATCGTCGCAGGCCTTTCCGCCATCACATCCCTTGGCGGTAGCCAGCTCTAGCGCCTCTACCTTGCCAACAATGGCAATATCCTTACCTATAAGATTCTTGGCAAACTTATCCTTGCCCTCTATGTTAACCCTTACAAACCCCTTACCATCGTCGGTGGTAAGAAATAGCTTCTGAAACGAACGGGAGCAGATGTGCTTAACAACACCCTTAACAATAACCGTTTGTCCCTTATATTTTGGAGCATTGGCGTAAAACTCGTTGGCAGTAATGGTAGCGGTACCAGCCTTTTTCTGGGCGAAGATGTAGCTGCTTGCTAGCATAACGCAAAGCATCATAAGAATAATTCTCTTCATTTTGGATGAGTCGTAATTTGGTTTTTCAAAATTGGTTTAACCACCGCCCTAGCGGTAGGGTGCGACAAAGGTATAGCGCCCACAGCCCTCTAAAAATCCCCAATGAAGGGGAATAATGGCTACCACCATACCATAAATATGGGATAAGCAGCTAAGGTTGGATGGTTGGACGCTATACGCAAACCGTCCCATAAGTGGGACGGTAGTAGGAGGGTTTTATAGAAGAATACTACTAAAGAAAATGCCAGCTACTGCAGCATATTCTGCATCTCTTCTGGAGCAATTAGGTTATTCAGAATGGCATAAACGGTTAACCCCGATGCCGATTTAATTCCCAGCTTCTGCGATATATTTTTACGGTGGGTAACAACGGTATGGATGCTTATAAATAGCTCGTCAGATATCTCCTTATGCGAGTACCCCTTGGCAATAAGGTGCAGCACCTCGCGCTCGCGGTCAGACAGGTCTGTACTTAGCTTAGCGGCTGGCACATGCTCCTTTTCCACAAGCATCTGCAGCTTTTTGGCTATCTTATCCAACGGGTCGTTTAGGTATATCAGCTCGTCGAAAAAGCTACCTATCTTTTCATCGAACATGTTGGAAACAACGCCCACCATAAGAGGCCTTTCGGAAGGAAGCTTGGCAACAATACAGCGCAGATCGTTGTAAAATATGGTATTACAAACCATAATATCTACCTTATTACGCTCCAACCACGAGCACAGGTTCGAAGCCTCCTCGTGCTGATGGCAATGGCCTACAGAAAGACCCAAAGAAATGGCCTTACACATCCCAATGCGTATAAGCTCAGAGCTATCGAGTATAAGAACGTTGTAGGTCATAACTGTATGTTCTCCTGCGTAAGCTGTTTTACCAACGGTATAAGCACAAAGTTCTCCACCTGCTGATGGAGCTGCAAATCCTCCTCTAGCTCAAAAAGATCCTTAAGTATGCGGTGGCGGTTACGCTCCTTTTCGGTGAGCGGGAAATACTTAATAAGCAAATTTTTGAGGTCCATCAGCGCCTCGGCAATGTCGTCGTGGTTTTCTTCGAACTGCTGGATAAACTGTAGCCCTTCTAGGGGGAAGCTTTTCTGCTCGTAAAGGGAGATGATAAGCGGAAAAACCTGACGATTCTCGTATCCCATGTGCTTCTCCACCTCGCGGGCGTACTCGCTCCAAAAGCGCTCCAACAATCCGTGCCCACCATGCTCTAACGACGCCGAGAAATCCTTAATTGCGGCATCAATTTCCACAATCTTCTCCTTTAGGAAGTAGTCGTGCGAGTTGCGGAGAAAAAGTACGAGGTTAGGAAAGTATCGCCGCTCTACGGGAGAGGTAATCAAAACCTTCCCTTCGTTGTAAAGCTTAACAAGAATACAAAAGAATCCGGGGGCAATGCCATGTTCGCGGCATACCTCCTCAACCGACAAATCTTTAAAGCCCAAACCGATGTTTAACCGCTGTAGCACCAGCAGTAACCGGTAGTTTTTGTTGATTAAATCGGACATTTTCAGCTCCAGCAGCAGCTTATCGCTCGTTATCATACCCATATTGTTAGTTCCCCACCAGAATGTATGCCTACCATGCCACTTTGGATGCATGCGGTAGGACAATCCTTAGCATATATTTTATTTCTACAAAGGTAACGAACGTGGCAGGGCGTGTCCATCCCCATTATTAGGTATATGTAGCCCATCTTTTCATGGGATAATGGGATTGCCCTCCGCGACATGCCAGGATACATTTGTGAACTTTTTTTAGAGATACGCACTACCATGTTTTCACGAAAGCTTTTCCTATTCCTTTTAATCGCATTTCAAGCATTGCTGGCCTACCCTCAAAATGGCATAGTAACAGGGCGAATAACCGACCTACGCACGGGAAAACCGTTGCAGTACGCCTCCATATCGGTAAAGGATGGGGTAAAAGGTGCGGTAACAAGCAAAGATGGAACATTTCGGTTGGCACTTGAGAAGGGCGAGACGGTACTACAGTTCTCGATGTTAGGCTACGTGCCCCAAGAAAAGGTAGTTGTAGTGGGCGATAGCATAAGGCAGGTAGATGCCTTTATGGTACAAGCCGACCTACGCATAAAAGATTTAGTGGTTACGGCAAAACGAAGCTCCGGAATAACCTCCACCTCGCGCATTGGAGAGGCGGCAATTGGGCACCTGCAAGCTTCGTCGCTGGCTGATGTCATGCAGCTGCTACCGGGAATGCTATCGCGAGATGGATCGATAGCCAACGCACAGCAGCTTAACCTTAGGCAGATAAAAACAGACAACAACACGGCGCTGGGAACGGCCATCGTGGTAGATGGAGCCCCCATAAGCAACGATGCCAACATGCAGGTAAACAATACAGCAGGTGCTAGCGAAAAATACTCGACCGTGGCAGCTGGCGGGGTAGATGTACGAAGCATTACCACCGATAGGCTACAGGAGGTGGAGGTTATTAGAGGAATACCATCGGCTCAGTACGGAGAGGTTACCGGTGGCATGATGATTTTGAAAAGTAAAACAGGCGAAACGCCGCTATACATCCGCATAAAATCGGAACCAGCGCTTAAGCTGGTAAGTGTAGGGAAAGGGGTTGCCCTTACAAAAGGTAGAGGGGTGGTGAACGTCGACTTCGACTATGCCCGCTCGTACTCCGACCTGCGTACGCCATATATTGGGTACGATAGGTACACCTCGCAGCTAGGATGGGCGCGCACCTTTGCCAAAAGAGAGCTTCAGCATAAGGTTGACGCCAAGCTGGGGCTAAGCTACTCTAGCGATGTACGAAAAAGCGACCCTGAGCTAATAACGCTGGAGGAGAAATACTCGTCGACAGAAAAAGGAATACGCCTCAACGCAGGTGGAACGCTATCGCCCAAGGAGAAAGGAACCTGGCAGCTTACCTATAGGCTATCGGGCAGCTATGCGCACCAAGAGAGCATGGAGAAAAAGATAGTTGCCCTAAAGGGACCTCAACCGCTAGCCCTTAGCAGGGTATCGGGCGAGTACGAGGGGATATACCTACCAAGCGAATACTATGCAAAGCTGCTGATAGATGGTAAACCGCTAAACCTAGCGGCAAATGCATCGCTTACCAACCGCTTTAAGCTGCTTGGCCTACGCCATAAGCTGCTTACTGGGGTAGATATCCGAACCGATGCCAACCTTGGCGCCGGACAGGTATTCGACCCAACACGCCCACCGCTGGCCAATACGCTGGGAGCAACACGCCCACGAGCATACCACTCGCTTCCTTGGATGAAAAAGGGGGCGCTATTCGTAGAGGATGAGATAAACGTGAAGATGGGGCAATCGGTGCTGCAGCTACAAGGTGGAGTAAGGCTTAACACCTACCATGCGGCGGGTAAAACATCGGCCGAGGGGACAATCTTTGTAGAGCCACGATTCAACATGCGATATCTTGCTTACGCCAACAGGGATAACGGCTGGTGCCACCTGCTAGCCGTAAGAGCAGGAGCAGGAACATCGTCTAAAACACCTACCCTGCTACATCTATATCCAGATAAAGACTACGAGGATATTGTTGAGCTAAACTACTTCTCGCAAAACGAAGCGAAAAGGCTACTTTGGGTAAATACAATGGTAAGGGAGACAACCAACAGGAACATAAAGCCTGTAAAAACCACCAAATGGGAGGCCGGAATTGATTGGGACAACGCGCTTTTTAGCACAAACATCACCCTTTTTCACGAAGTTCAAAAAAATGGGTTTGACTTTAGGAGCACCATATTCCCCATAATCTACAAGGAGTACGACAACAGCAGCTACAATGGAAGTAACCCTGGTAAACCTAGCATTTCCGATTTTAAATGGAATCCCGACACCCTATTTACCGGCATTACCACCCCTGTAAATAGCATATACACCCTACGAAAAGGGATGGAGTACGCCCTTTCGTCGAAAAGAATCGAAGCAATAAACACCTCCATCATCGTAGATGGTGCCTTCTTTTACCAAAAGACAAGACCCGACAGCCGCACCTACAGCTACCCTGCTGGTCGTATTTTGGGAGAGCCCTACCGCTATGTTGGAATCTTTGATAAGGGCGAGGAAAGCACCTACAAGCAGCTAAACACCAACCTACGGATTGTTACCAACATCCCAGCCTATAGGTTAATCGTTTCGTGCGTTATCCAAAACGTATGGTTTAGCTCGGTACGCTACGGAAAACGTACTGGACTTCCCCGCGCCTACCTCGACTTGGCTGGCGTAGAGCATCCCTTTACCGCTGATATGGCAAACGATCCCTACATGAGCCGTATGGTCGAAAAGTATTCGGACTACTACTTCAACGAGCGCAGGGTACCTATGATGACCGAGGTAAACCTTCGCCTAACAAAGGAATTCTGGAAAAACGCACAGGTTTCGATGCTGGTAAACCGCATTGCAGAGTACAAACCCAGCTACAAGCTTATATCTGGAACAAAAGTAAAGGTTAGCTCTATCCCCTTCTTTGGAGTAGAGCTAAAGGTGGGCATTTAGCAATGCCCTACAACCACCAAAATAGACAACGAAACAAGTATCAATCAAACATAACACAGTCATGAGAAAAACTCTCTTAGGATTATTTGCAGCGCTGGCGATCTTTTCGTCATGTAGCAAAGACGACGACTCGGTTGCAACAACCAAGCTGGCCGTTAAGGTGGAATTCCCTACAGACTATTCGGACGCTAAGGCAGAAGGAATAGAGGTTAACCTAAAAAACGCCACCTCGGGAATAGTTTACAAGGCAAAGGTAGGAAGCAACTCGGTTGCAGAAGCAATGGTAGAATCGGGAACCTATACCATATCGGTAGAATCGAAGCAAACAGTAAAGACATCACTAGGTAGCGGCGATGCACAAAAGGAATTTACGCAGGAGATGATTTTTAGAGGGCTTACCGAAAGTGTTTCGGTTGTCGGCAAAGAGTTCTCGGTAGCCGTTTCGCTAACACCATCGATGGCAAGCGGAGGTTTTATTATAAAGGAGGCCTACTTTGCCGGAGTAAGCACCCCGCTAAACAAGACATACTGGAAGGATCAGTACATAGAGCTATACAACAACTCGGATAAGGAGTTTTATGCCGATGGGCTATCCATTTGCGAGGTAGATTTTACAACCACGCTGGATGTTAATCCGTGGGCCGAGCTCGTAAAAGATGGCGTAGTAGTAAACTGCATATATACCATACCCGGATCAGGGAAAGAGGTACCCGTAAAGCCAGGACAAAGCATCGTACTGGCAAATATTGCGATGGATCATCGAAAAGAAAATGCCAATAGCATAGATCTAACAAAGGCAAACTACGAGTGGTACGATAAGAGTAGTATTGATGTGGATGTTCCTGAAGTTCCCAACCTAATCCCAAACCATGTATCGTCTAACACCCTATGGGTGCTGCATCAAAAAGGATATCGAGGCTACCTAATATTCCAGGAGGCAAAAATGGCAGATTTTATAACAGCCAATACCGTTAAGCGCACAGTTTCGGCAGGAAAAGATCCTTTAATAAGAGTAAAGATACCCTACGATAGGATAATTGATGGAGTGGAGCTAAGCCATCCATCAGCCTTTAAGCAAAAAGCGCTACCTGTAAGCGTAGACGCCAGCTACACCTACGTAGATGCCTCCAACTCGGGCCTATGCGTACGCCGCAAGGTGGAAAAAAGGGTAAACGGAAGGGTAGTGTATAAGGATACCAACAACTCGGCTAAAGATTTTGAGATAAATCAGAAGACAGCACCCGGAGTTAACAACTAAAACCCTTAACAACGAAGGCAAATTATAGCTATGCACTTAACCAAACATTATAGTGTTGTTCTAGTTATGCTCCTTTGCATGGCATCGATCGGGGTTTCGGCTCAGATCGATGCCTCTAAGGGGGCTACCCCCTACGTACACTTTGCCCCCTCTGCCTTGCACCTCGACTCGTTAACCTTTCGTACACGCATGGTACTACAACATTGGGACGAATCGAAAAGTAAACGGTACGTGCTAACAGAGGGAAACAGCGCAGAGGAAACCCGCTTTGTGGTAGATGGAGGAATAAGAGGCGATAAGCTGGCGAGCATAGGATATGCATCCTATCAACGAGGTATGAGGGCAGGCGCAAAGTGGATAAATGCATTAACGCTGGCGCAGGGTAATCCGTATCAGGTGGCCGATACTTCTACAGGACGTTTTTATACAGAAAGCTACGCCTTTGGAGGAATGCTATCGTACAGGTTACGTCCGAAGCTGCTGGTAGGGGCAAACTTTGGATACAATGCGGGTACCGCATTCAAAACGGCAGATCCTCGACCTAAAAATACCTTCTTCGATCTGCAGGTTGGGCTATCGGCTCACTATAATGATGAAAAATGGCTGATGGGAGCAGCCTTTAGCTTGGGTAACTCGGCAGAAGATTTGGATATACGGGTCTTTACACCCAGCAAAAAGGTGCTTTTACTGCGCCCACTAGGGCTGCATCGGTTCGATTACCAGTGGACAGAGGAGGAAACCTACCAGCAAACAAAGTATGTAGGCACTACAACGCTGCTCGAATCGACCCTACAGCGCAAGCTTGGGGCAACCACCCTCTCGTTAGACATGCAGCTGAGAGGCATAAAACAGGAGCAACAAAAATCATCGCTGCTCACCCCCTACATCTATAAGCTAACAGAGGCCACCTATCGTGCTTCGCTAGAATCGCAAAAAGAGCTGAGCTATCAGCTATTTCAGGTATTTGCAGCTACATTTAATGGAAAAGGAACAGAGAATACCTTTACCAAGGTACTGGCCAACCCAACTACAACGGAATATAACTGGATAAAAACGGCCAGCTCGCAAAAGTATAGCTATAGCACAGCTAGCTACGGAGCAAGATATATCTACCAAAAAGGCCGCGCAACCACAAAAAATTATAGCAAAATAGAGCTCGTAGCCAGCGAGCAGAGCTACAAGGAGACCTACGCCATCCCCCGCGAAAAAGCCTCCTACTCCATCACGTCGGTTAATGCCAGCATCGACCACCAGCTTAAATGGAGACGCCTCTACCTGATACCACATGCAGGAGTAGCCGCCCGCTTTAGCCATAGCAGCACCATTTCCCTCACCCCCATCGATGCAGCAACCGAAAATGCTGCCAGCGATGACCCCAAAGCCATACAGCTACGCCCCATAGCCGAGCAATTTAGAAATGCCTACATCAACAACTACGAGGTGCTAAGCGCAAATACCTACTCGGGCGAATTAGGCGTTACCGTAACCACCCAGTATGGCCGTTCGCGCATAGAAATCTTCCCCAAAGCAAGGTTAGTACACCTACCAAACCTTGGAAACTATAAGCTATACAGCATCACCCTTACCGTATTTATCTGAGATAAGGCTTTACATGCAAAAAGGGGAATAGCAATTAAGCTACTCCCCTTTCTATATTGTAAAAATATCGGCTTAGTAAGCGCGCTGGTTCTTTCCCTCGATGTAGTTGATGAAAGCGGTGTTTACCACGCGATTTCCACCATCGGTTGGATAGTTTCCGGTAAAGTACCAGTCACCAAGGTCGTTCGGACAAGCTTCGTGAAGCCCCTCAACGGTTTGGTAAACAATTTCCAAGTCAGATTTCATGGCTTTAGGACGAAGCATCTCCGCAATCTTAGCAGATACCTGCTCGTCGGTAAAAGGACGGTAGATATCCTTAACATGGTTGATGATCTCCTCCTTAGGAAGGTACTGCTGAGCCTTACAGCGCTGGTATACATCCTCGATAATGCTCTCCATTCCCTTCTCTTTTAGCAGCTCGATGGCAGCAGTAAAGGCAATAAAGTCACCCATCTTGGTCATATCTATACCATAGCAGTCGGGATAGCGAATTTGCGGAGCCGAGCTAACGATAACAATCTTTTTAGGGCTAAGCCTGTCAAGCATTCTAAGAATACTTTGGCGTAGGGTTGTACCACGAACAATAGAATCGTCGATGATAACCAGGTTGTCTACGTTAGGAACAACGGTTCCGTAGGTAATATCGTAAACGTGGGCAACCATATCGTCGCGGTCCTGATCCTGCGTGATGAAGGTGCGCATTTTTACGTCCTTAACGGCAATCTTCTCAATTCTTGGGCGCTCGGAGATAATCTCAATAAGCCTTTCTTGGGTAATATTGCCGTTTGCCTCAATGATCTGCTGCTTTTTTTGCTCGGCCATGTAGCGTTCAACGCCCTCAACAAGACCGTAAAAGGCAGTTTCGGCAGTATTTGGGATGAAGGAGAACACGGTATTCTTCAAGTCGTAATCAACCGTCTTTAAAACTTGGTTGGCAACCCCTTTTCCAAGGGCCTTACGCTCTATATAGATGTTTTTATCGGTTCCACGAGAGAAGTAGATGCGCTCGAAGGAGCATGACTTGCGGGTTTGGGGTACGCGAATCTGCTCGAGGGCTACATCGCCATTCTTACGGATAATAAGTGCCGTTCCGGGCTTAACCTGATGCACCTCGCTGGCAGGAACGTTCATCACAGTTTGAATTACGGCACGTTCGGAGGCAACCACCACAATCTCATCATCGATGTAGTAGTTGGCAGGACGAATTCCCCAAGGGTCGCGAGCAACAAACGCATCGCCATGCCCAATAAGGCCAGCAAGCGCGTAACCGCCATCAAAATCTTTGGTGGCTATCTCAAGCACCTTTCTAATATCGAGGTTGTCCTCAATCAGCTTGGTGATCTCCTTATTGTTGAAGCCCTCATTCTTGTACTTACGGAAGAGCATCTGGTTCTCCTCGTCGAGGAAGAAGCCCATCATCTCAAGAATGGTAACGGTGTCGGTAAAATCTTTTGGATGCTGTCCCAGATCAACAAGGTGCTTAAAGAGCTCGTCGACGTTGGTTAGGTTGAAGTTACCTGCAAGCACCAAGCTGCGAGTACGCCAGTTGTTGGCGCGCATCACCGGGTGAACAAAATCGATGGAGTGGTTACCAAATGTACCATAACGAAGGTGCCCTAGGTAAAGTTCTCCAGCAAAAGGGACATTTTCCTTGGCCCAAGCAGGGTCTAGCACCAGCGAGGAGTCTGCCATAGCAATTCCTTTACGAATGTTGTCGAAAACATCCTTAATAGGAGCGGCGTTGTTAGAACGGTAGCGGTCGAAGTAGCGTTTACCTGGTTCGAGGTCTATTTTAACGCTAGCAACACCAGCACCGTCTTGTCCTCTGTTGTGCTGCTTTTCCATTAGGAGGTAAAGCTTCTGGATTCCATAAGTCCACGAGCCATATTTTTCCTTGTAGTACTCCATCGGTTTGCGAAGTCTAATCAGGGCTATGCCACACTCGTGCTTAATTTGGTCGCTCATCTTTTGTTCTGATCTATTTTGTTTTCAAGAATTTCGGGAATAAAAAAATCCCACTATAAGGGTGGGAAGCTGATCTTTTCCTTTACAGGATAAGCCTTAGGGTACTCCAACTTAATGATCTCGAGGAAGGCTCGGGCCTCACTTAAGGTTCTAAAGTTGCCAATAGAAACACGGAAGTAGGGCGATGAGTAGGTTCGATATGCCTTTTCGTTGGGATACTTCAGGGCAAGATCGTTAACCATAGCTTCGGATGCCTGTCGGGAGTTTTGTTTGTTGTCGGAATAGAGCCTTATACGGTAACCATCCATGCTAAATGCGCCGTCATTTCTAGATATCTGCAGCTGCATGGCCATTTTTAGGAAAGAGGGTTCATTAAGGGTCACTTCAGCCCCTTTGTCGCCCTGTTTTGCCAGCTCGTCGTAGATGTTATAGCTAACAACGTGCTGTGTCGTATCTGTAGGATTGTAGTTTTGGGCAAATCCAGCCTTTAATCCTCCAATCAGAAGTACGGTGGCAATCAACAATTTCTTCATTATTCAGTTCGTTTGCTGTTCTGGTGCGAACTATTTGGTTTCAAAGGTAGCAAAATCAATTTACTAATTAGCATCCACGGGCAATCAAAGCCTTCGTCTTACCGCTTAGCTCCCGGCATCAAGGTTTCTAGCCCTTTCACTAGGCTACCTACCTTTTGGTTTTCCACCTTTATCTTTTTCGAAAAGGGAAATGAGCTTACCTTTATATATCCGTTGGCGGTAAAGTCGTCAGGATTCAACTTTTTGCCAAGCAGCATCATGCCCGACGATAGAATGTTGGTAATGCGCACCTCCAAGGTTAGCGTCCGCTCCGAAACAGAGCGTGCTGGCACCACAACCTTCCCTACCGACGATATGTGGGCAAATTTTGCATCTTTTTTGATGATATCGAGGTTAACTTCGTTGAGTTTTACCCGGCTACCGGTAGGATTGTTGACTTGCAGGTTCAAATCAACAATTATGGAGGATCCGTTAATCTCCTTAACGTTTACATTAGACACCTTTTCGATAGTGATATCCTTATAGCTGCTACATGAAGCAACCGTTAAGGCTATCAGCATAGCAATTACGAGTTTCGCTAGTCGCATAAGTTAGATTTTGTGGGGGCTAAAATAGTAAAATAGGTGCGGTGAACCATTCTTTTTCCTGTAAAAAGCATTAATTCAGCAATTGGATGAAATTGCGCAATTATTTGAATAAAAAACTTGGATTTGCGCAAGGCATATTGTTTTTTATTGTAAAATTGTGCAAACAAAAGTGTCCTTTTTATGAAACGGATGGATATAACCATAGATGACATCGCAAGCGAGCTGGGTATTTCGGTATCAACAGTATCGCGCGCGCTAAACAACCATCCTCGTATAAGCGATGCTACTAAGCAGAAGGTTTTAAAGATGGCCAAAGAGTTGGGCTACAAACCAGGTTTGTCGGATTACGGCAAGCGGTTGGTTTCCACAGGGCAAATTGTTGCGCTGGTATGCCCCCACTTGAATAGCCGAATGTACCGAACCGCTCTAGATAAGCTTCAAAAGGTTCTACTTCCGAAAGGGATTATCGTTTCATCATTCTTTACAGGGAATGATACGATAGTGGAGAAGCAAATTGTAGAGCGAATTATCGAAGTAAAACCTGCGCTTGTAGTGCTTTCAACCTCTGTAGACACCACCGACTATAGCCACTTTGGGCAGCTCATTGATGCGGGTATTCCGCTAGTTTGCTTTAACCGTGTAAACTTCGACTATCCCGTGCCCAAGATCATTGCAGATAATTTCCAAGGGGCTTTTTCTGCCGCTAGCAAGTTTATTAATAGCGGCGCTAATCGGATTGGGGTTATAGTAGGTAGCCGTCGCTGCCCCATTTACGAGGAGATTGTAAAAGGTATCAAGCAGGCCGTATACAAGGCTGGAATGGCTTGGAGATCGGAGTATGTCGTTAACTGCGATTTGGAAGACAACTCGGTAGACCATGCCATTGAGTACCTATTCTCACTACCTGAGCCTCCCAACGCAATGATCGTAGCCAAACCGCACAATGTGCTGCTGCTAATACAGTCGTTGAAGGCCAAAAACATCAACGTACCTAACGACATTCCGGTGATAGCCTTTGGTTCGTTCGAATACAACAAATTTATAACCCCCTCTATTTCGACCATAGAGGTAGATGCCAACCGAATGGCCGACGAGCTAGCGGCCAAGGTTGAGGAGATGCTCTCGGAAGATAATGAGCACATCACCTCCAATACGATTATTGTTCCAACCGATCTTTTTGTGCGAGGAACAAGCTTTAGGTAATTCAACTAATGAAAAGATATTAAGCTATGATATTTACAGGAGATACCGAAGAGGTTATTGTTGGCGTTAACATGAGCGGGCGCAACATCCAGGTAGGCCGTATAAAAGGCGAAGCTATCGAACAGAAGACTTCGCGCAAGATAAATAACCGTGAGGTTGAAGATGTAATTCTTCGCGAGCTAATCTCCACCATTGAGGAGGTAATGACCCCTGAAGTTACCAGCATTGGCATTGGAGTTCCAAGCGTTGTAGATGTAAAGGAAGGAATTGTCTACAAGGTAATCAACATCCCTTCGTGGCGGAAGGTACACCTTAAAGCCATCCTCGAGCAGCAATTCGGGGTTACCGTTTACGTAAACAACAACGCCAACTGCTTTGCTATTGGCGAAAAATACTTCGGCCACGGGCTTTCGTATGACAATCTTGTTGGCCTAACAATAGGAACGGGCGTAGGTGCTGGCATTATCTTTAACGGGCACCTCTACTCTGGAAGAAACTGTGTGGCCGGAGAGTTTGGACTTATTCCATACAAAGAAAAAGACTACGAATTCTACTGCTCCGAAGGGTATTTCGAGGAAAAATATGGCATTAAGGCCGAAACTTTCTTGGATAGAGCCGAAGATGGAGATAAAATTGCGCTGGCCATATTCGAGCAATTCGGATACGATGTGGGAAACCTCATCAAAACCATCATGTACTCGGTAGACCCAGACATCATTGTCATTGGAGGTGCACTATCTAAGGCATTTTCTTACTTCGAGAAGACAATGCTAGAGCAAATTCGCTCATTCTACTACCGCGAGCCAGCCGAGCGGTTAAAAATTGTACAGACAGAAACGCCTGATATTGCAATTTTTGGAGCGGCAGCACTTTGCCTTGACGCCAAAAACAAGATACTTTTTAAATAGGCTTCCTTAACAGGAAAGGCAAAAGGGGACAAGCAATGTAGCTTATCCCCTTTTTTCATCTTATCGATCCTATGACCTATTTTTGAAGAAAAAAGAAAAAAATTACCGCTTCGGTGTAATAGATCCCCATGAATTTCGTCTTCTCTATAAACAAGCAAATCAAGGAATGCTAAGGGTAAACAGTCCAACCATACGGGATAGGTTATTAAGGGTGGCGCAACGCCTACTCGGTAGTAAAGAGGAGGCCGAAGATGTTGCTCAGGAAGTGCTACTAAAGCTTTGCCAACGAAACGACATACAATCGTTGCAAAACGTGGAGGCATACGCCGTAACTATGGCAAAAAATCTATGCTTCGATATAAAAAGAAAGCTAGGGCGAACTAGGATGGTGGAATTAGACAAGGCCTCCCATAAGTTGGACAACCACACCCCCGAAACATGCCTTGAAAGTAGCGAAAGCTACAGCCTAATAAGGCAAACAATGGAGCAACTTAACGACAGCTACAAGCTGGTTATCCATTTGAGGGATATTGAAGAGCTGGAGTATTCGGAAATATCATCCATCATGCAAATGACGGAAAATCAGGTAAGGGTAACACTCTCGCGAGCTAGAAAAAAACTGAGAGACTCCCTGCTTAACGAACAAAACAAGGAATATGAAACAAGTAGAAGAGCTGCTAGATAAATATTTTGAGGGAGAAACCTCTATCGAAGAGGAGAAGTGGCTTAAAGAATACTTCCGAACAACCTTCGTTTTGCCATCACATTTAGAGCAATACCGTTCATTATTTGGCTATTTCGAAAATGAACGGACAATAACAAGCAGCAGAACTAATCTACGCAGCTCGATGCCTAATAGGCGACAAATGGTATGGGGAATTGTAGCGGCAACAGCAGCATGCATAGCCTACCTTATCATACCTCAAGTAGAACAGCCAAACCTACCTTCGCTGGCACCAGCACCCGTTGTGGAGGTTGTTAGGCCAAAGCCTAATGTTTCTATCGAGGTAAAGATAAAGCCAACAGAACAAAAAAATATTGGGTTAGCACCCCAAAAGAATCGAATAAAAAAGACGGAGACACCAAAAGAAAGGAAAGTCCCCAAGCAACGATCGCGCAAAAAGGATGCTTTTGATCCAATCAAAAATGTAAACCAGGTGGAAAAAAGCATGCGTAAGCTGGATGTGATACAAGAGATGAACAGTTCTCTGGCACCACTAACAAGTTTAGCCTACTTAGAGGAGTACCTCCAAAATAAAAACAGTAACTAAAAACAAACAATATGAAGAAGTTTAGAAGGATGGCCATACTTGCCATCGCAGGTGTAGTAGCTTTTGCAAGCAGCGCAAACGCCCAGTGTAAGGTCGAAGATGTTATTGAAAAGTATAAATCCGACAATCGATGCAACAGCGTCAACATGAGCAAGGCAATGCTCAATATTTTGATGAAACAGCGTGGATTTAACGATCATGATAGTGATTTGAAGAATTTGAACGTTGTAAAAATTTTATCGGTAAAAATACCTAAAAGCAAAATTTCGACATTTATTATGGGGCCTAATGACAGCTTTTACTTTGATACCGACAACATGACCTTAGAAACAAAAACAGGCAGAGACAAGGAGGCGCAAGAAAAGCTTAGAAAGGAGAAAAAATTACAAAAAGAGGCTGAACAAAAAAGAATACAGGAGGAGTATAAAGATCTTGGAGAAACCATCCTTAAGGAAGCGAACGCTTGTATTGATGCGGCTAAGTATACCGAGATGATGAGCGTTAACGACAACGGTAAAAAAGTGAAGTACTACGCCATGCAGGAGGGCGAAAAAATTAAAGAGTTTATCGTTATAACTCAAAGCAACAAGGAGAATAGCCTAATTCTAATTAAAGGCAGCGACATTCAAATATCGTCATTAGGCCAACTAAGCGGACTAATTCCTAGCGCTGATATAGACATCGACTTGTACTAATTAGCATACGAAAGAGCAACTAAATAGGAAGAGGTGGATACTATTTCCACCTCTTCTTGTTTATTATTACTCTACAGATTCGCCTTTTAATGTTGCCGATGATGCCTGGTTAATCTTTACCTTGACAAAATCGCCAATCTTATAATCTTTTCGTGGAAATACCACCACCTTATTTTGCGAATTACGACCAAAAAGTTCTTCCTTAGAACGCTTTGAGGTTCCCTCTACAAGAACTTCGAACACCTGTCCTATATCTTTTTGGTTGCTTTTAAGCGACAACCTATTTTGGAGTTCGATGATTTCATTCAAACGACGAGTTTTTACATCGTCTGAGACATCATCTGCTAAGGTGCGCTGCGCTTTAGTATTTGGACGCTCGCTGTACTTAAACATGTAGGCAAACTCGTAACCAACCTCCTCCATTAAAGACAAGGTATCCTGATGCTCCTCCTCGCTCTCAGTACAAAATCCTGCAATAATATCGGTGGATATAGCACAATCTGGCATATATCTACGGATAGCTGCAATACGATCGAGGTACCACTCGCGAGTATAGCCCCTATTCATCTGTTTTAGCATACGGGTATTCCCCGATTGCGCAGGAAGGTGTATGTACTTGCAGATATTTTCGTGAGCAGCCATAACCTTTAGCACCTCATCGGTCATATCTTTAGGATGCGACGTTGAGAAACGGAAGCGCATGGTTGGATTTTGCTTTGCAGCCATATCCAGCAGCGCGGCAAAATTTACCTCTTCATCTTGGTTTTCGGGATTAATCCAAAGATAGGAGTCTACATTCTGACCAAGTAAGGTAACCTCCTTATAGCCATTATCAGCCAGTTCCTGAACCTCGCGAAGAATGGTATGCGGATCGCGGCTACGTTCTCCACCACGGGTGTAAGGAACAACACAGTAGGTACACATCTTGTTGCATCCTCTCATGATGGATACAAACGCTGTAACCCCATTTTGATCGAGACGAACAGGACTAAGATCGGCGTAAGTTTCCTCGCGCGATAGCAGAACGTTTATCCCTTTTTGCCCACCTTCGGCTCCATGCACTAGGTTAGGAAGGTCGCGGTAGGCATCTGGTCCAACCACAATATCCACCACCTTATCCTCCTCTAGGAGCTTGTTTTTTAGCCGTTCGGCCATACAACCAATAACGCCCACTAACACCGAGCGCTTTTTCTTCTGCTGCTTAAATACATCCAGACGTCCCCATACACGCTGTTCTGCGTTATCGCGAATAGAGCAGGTGTTGATGAGAATAAGGTCCGCCTTCGTCATATCCTGTGTCAACGAGTAGCCGTTATTCTGCATGATGGACACCACAACTTCAGAGTCGTTTACGTTCATCTGGCAGCCATAAGTCTCGATGTACAACTTGGGCAGCGTGTCGTTAATTAAAGGCCTGATGGATTTAAAGTCCACTGCGCCTCTATTGTCCAAACTAGTACTCATAGTCGTAAAAAATTTGTGCAAAGTTAGCATTTTCATCGAAAGCAGGGTGGTAAAGAAAGACTAACAGCCTGTTGCTTCTATGCTATAAAACAAAAACCCTCGACATCTCGTCGAGGGTTAAGTATTGTCAACCAAAATTTAAATCATGAAAAATAAACCAACTAAAACAAACTGCTAATTTGTATCTATGTCTTTGCGATTTCTGATACAAATATAAGGCGATCAGCCATCCAACGGGGTTAACACCTTGTTAGTTCCAGCTAAGGCTTTGTTAATTGTTTTCCGCCACACCCCATTTCCCTTAAAAACAGTAAAAAACATAGCTTTTTACCAGACTAAGTGGAGCCAAAAAACAATCTTCATCCTTTCGCAATTCTATTTTTCTATCTTTGCCCCTCAAATTTTTTATTTCGAGATGATTGCTGCAGATGGGCTTAGCGTAGAGTTTGGGGGCACCACCCTGTTTAAGGATGTTACCTTTGTTGTTAACGAGAAAGACCGTATCGCCCTGATGGGCAAGAACGGTGCAGGAAAATCGACCCTGCTAAAGATACTTGCTGGCGCTCGCCAACCAACTGCAGGTCGAGTATCGGCCCCTAAGGATGCCGTAATAGCCTACCTTCCCCAGCACCTAATGACCGAGAATAGCCGCACCGTATTTGAGGAAGCCTCGTTGGCATTCTCAAATATTCACGAAATGGAGCGACGCATACAGGAAATTAACGAGGAGCTGGGCATTCGCACCGACTACGAAAGCGACGAATACTCTAGGCTTATAGAGGAGGTATCTACCCTTAGCGAAAAATTCTACTCTATCGAAGATATCAACTATGACGCCGAGGTTGAGAAAATACTACTTGGCCTTGGCTTCGTTCGTGAAGACTTTACCCGCCCCACTGGCGACTTTAGCGGGGGATGGCGTATGCGCATAGAGCTGGCAAAAATTCTCTTACGGAAGCCAGACCTCATACTTCTGGATGAGCCCACCAACCACATGGACATCGAATCGATACAGTGGCTCGAAGAGTTCCTAATTAACAGCGCCAAGGCAGTTATCGTGATCAGCCACGACCGCGCTTTTGTTGACAATATAACCACCCGAACAATAGAGGTAACCATGGGTCGTATCTACGACTACAAGGTTAACTACTCAAAATATCTAGAGCTGCGCAAAGAACGCCGCGAGCAGCAACAAAAGCAGTACGACGATCAGCAAAAAATGATTGCCGACAACATGGAGTTCATAGAGCGCTTTAAGGGAACCTACTCCAAGACGCTACAGGTGCAATCGCGCGTTAAGATGCTAGAAAAGCTCGAACTTGTAGAGATTGACGAAGAGGATACCTCTTCGCTACGCCTGAAGTTTCCACCATCACCACGCGCAGGTAGCTACCCTGTTATTGCCGATGGCGTTGGAAAAACCTATGGCGACCATGCTGTTTTCCAAAACGCATCGTTTACCATCGAGCGTGGCGAACGTGTTGCGTTTGTAGGAAAGAATGGTGAAGGAAAATCGACTATGGTAAAATCCATCATGAAGGAGATTGAGCATGACGGAACCCTAACTATAGGCCACAACGTGATGATAGGCTACTTTGCCCAAAATCAGGCCTCACTGCTCGACGAGGATGTAACCGTTTTTCAAACTATTGATGATGTTGCCAAAGGCGATATCCGCACCAAAATAAAAGACATCTTAGGGGCGTTTATGTTTGGCGGCGACAATTCCACCAAAAAGGTAAAAGTTCTCTCGGGAGGCGAACGTACCCGACTAGCCATGATCAAGCTGCTGCTCGAGCCTGTTAACCTGCTAATACTCGATGAGCCAACCAACCACCTCGATATTAAAACTAAGGATATCCTAAAAGAAGCCTTAAAAGATTACGACGGAACGCTGATTGTGGTGTCGCACGACCGCGACTTCCTAGATGGCCTAGTTAGCAAGGTGTACGAATTTGGAAACAAGAAGGTGAAGGAGCACCTTGGTGATATTAAATACTTCTTGGAGACCAAAAAGATGGAAAACCTGAGAGAAATTGAAAGAAAGAGTTAGCGGAGCAATATTCCTGTCAAAAACTCCCATCAATAAAAAATTAAACTAGCTTGCATTCATTTCCCTTAAATAAAGCAATATGTATCATTCGAATATAACAAAACGATATATTTGACATCAAATTTAAAACAAATCAGTATGAAAATTTCTAATTTAACTTTTTTATTATTGTCTTTTTTTTTCTTCTACTCATGTAGTGACATTACACCATTAGATAAGGAAGAGACCTTAAAACTTAATCAAACTCCTAAAGGACCAATGCGTAGCCTACAAAATTCAGACTATTATAGTTATCTTGGCTTTGGAGTTAAAGATGTCACAGATGAAGTTACTACAAATAAAATATTTGTTGACAATTTCGAAATTCGTCCAGTTGATTGTTCTGAACAATCAGGATGGGACTATACTATCACAACCGAAGCATCTGAACTTCGAGATAAAATTGTAAGCAAATTCTCTACAAGTGCCAAAGGAGGGTATGCAGGATTTAGTATGTCTGCGAGTTTTGAGAAAGAATTAACTCAAGAGAACACTAATAAAACCAATAACATATACGGTGTTGCATTGATGAAAATTGTTAAAGGAGAAATCACAATGTATCCTTTTGATCCAAATCTAAAAAATTCAATTAGAGATATCCTTTACAAAAGCAAATCTCCTTCAGACTTCAGAAATATATATGGAGATAAATTTATATCAGGAGCTGTATTAGGGGGGGTTATCATGGTTAAATTTGAATTCTCCAACGTTGATTATTCATCGAATAGTTCTCTGAGTATCAAAACAAATGCTGAAATTGCCTTCAAATCTATAATGTCGGCTAAAATTAGTTTTGAAGAAGTTAAAACAAAATATTCAGAATTCAAAAATTCAAATTTGAGAATTAGTTGTACTTCAGGGGGACCAATTTTAAGTTTTACAGACAACATAAGTGGAATTCCTTCAATAATTAACAATGCAATAGATGAGATTAACAACAATAAAAATTTAACTCGTATACTAAATAAATACACCTACTATAGTGATATTATAAATGATTATTCTTTCATTTCAACAAAAAAACATAACGAAAATAAAAAAGAATGGGTTAAATACAGATCAAATCTAATCAATGCGTTACCTTGTTTTGATCCAACATCAGACAAATACACTGAAATTGTAAAAAAAATCAACATGTGTAATTCAAATATAAAACGCATAGAAAACATAGAAAACATAGGCGAACCAACAAATGATGTAAAAAAGACTTGTCTTTATCCGTGTACACGCAGAATTATTCGCTTCTATACAAATTTAGCAAGACACGATGACACATTTCTTATTACACCACCGACAGAACCTATTATTAATGAATTCTCAAGAGATATTTACATGTATTCGAATCCAGATATAATCCCTAACGAATTAATCGCATTGTATGCTGTGAACAACGACTATGAATATAGATATACAACTTCAGCGGATATTATTAGCAAATATCCTCGCAAACGATTAGTTGGATATATTTTTAAGTCATACCATGAAGGAACTGTGCCTCTTGTTGAAAAAGTTCTAAGTTCTCAAGTCAAAAAGAAACAGGTTGGACTTCCAATGTATAAAGAAGAACCCCTCAGCAATGGGGAAATGAAAGAAACATTAGGATTTGTTGTTGAAAATCCAAACCTTATTTTGGACTAATTCTTTTAACAACTTCAATTCTTTAATATAAAAACTCAATTCACTAAAAATAAAAAAGGCTCCAATATTGGAGCCTTTTTATTTTATCGCCGCTTTTACAGCTTCTGAAATGCCTTTTTCTAAAATCAAAGCAGCATACTTTTCATACTTAGCCTTAAGGGTATCCACCACCGTATCGTCGGCTACGAATACCACCTCTGCCATCCCCTCCAACTCTTCGGGCGTATGGTTATCCACCAAAGTTCGAATCACCATGTAGGGTAACGTTTCGGCTACGTGCTCCTGAACGTAGGTTTCCATGGTTTGCTCAAGAAGTGCCTCCACCTCCAGAATGCCTCCCTTAATGGTGGCGTTACCGCTATCGTCCAAGATTAAATAGTACTCTATGGTAACCATCTTGCCCACTTGGCTGGCATCGAAAAGCGCGTAGGCATTACCAAATTTACCTACCGCTGCCGAGTATTGTTGAAACATGCTTGCTATCTTTTTGTATGGGGCAAAGGTAGCATCTTTAGAACCTTCATCCAACCCCCTTTACGGCAAATGCGCTAGTGCTGATAACGAGAAGCAAGGTAAGACAGCACCACCCGATCCATAAACAGGATAAAAAGCACCAAAAACGCAAGCCCACCGGCCACGTTTAGGCTAACGCTATAGTCGCTGTACTTGGGTAAATAGTGAGCAATTATGTAGTTGCCTGCAAGCATTAGCCCCAATATCGAAGCAAGGATGATAACGTACCCACCCATCATCTTTAGGTGGACCCGAAAAGCTAGCTTACGGGCAAGCCGCTCGTTTACTCCTTTTATAAAATAGTCAGGAAGCTGGTAACCCGGTTCTTGGCGCATTGCGCTCTCGAACAAATCGTCAAAATTATGCTTTTCCTTCATCATCACTGTTACCCCCACATCTCTTGTTTTACAAATGTAAGCTTTTCTCGGAGCATGCTTTTTGCTCGCGAAAGGTAGCTTTTCACCGTTCCCTCAGGCATCCCTGTCACCTCCTCAATCTCCTTGTACGAAAATTCTTCGAGGTAAAATAAGGTAAGCACCACCCTGTACTGCTGAGGAAGTTCCTCCACCTTTTGTAGCAGCAAGCGCCTCACATCCTCGTCCATAGTAACAGGCTCCTCGTAATGCACGGCGCTCACCTGACGCTCTACCGCGATCGATTCGTCCACCGAAATCTCCATCAGCTGCTTCTTTTTTCGAAGGTAGTTGATACCATGATGGTAGGCAATCTGAGCAATCCATGTCGATAGCTTTGCATGCCCCCTGAATTCTCCCAACTTTTGGTACACCTTCACAAACACATCCTGACAAATATCGGCAGCCACCTCGTCGTTGGTAACCATACGACGAACAATGTGCAGCACCAACTTCTGGTGGATGCTCACCAGGTAGCTAAATGCTGACATATTTCCGTTAAGGATACTCTGTATAAGATCTGCGTCGTTCATCGGCTATATGACGCTAAAATATCCTATAAGGTTTCAACTTTTCTCATTTTTTTAAAAGAAAGTTTATCGGCTTATGCTCTACCTACAAGCGCCGGATACCCTTTAGGCGGCAAAGCATTGAAATGCAGCGATGAATTTGCTCCGCAAGGGTTGTTATTTTACCAACTTTACACCTTGCTCATCAGCACTACCCACCGCTGGTTGCTTTTGCTACTTGGCTTCCGTCAGAGCCTCTGACGGGCCCAACTCGTTCCGGTTCTATCCGTCAGAGTCTCGGATGAGCCCAACTTGCTCCAGTTCTAGCCGTCAGAGCCTCTGACGGGCCCAACTCGTTCCGGTTCTATCCGTCAGAGTCTCTGATGAGCCCAACTCGCTCCAGTTCTATCCGTCAGAGTCTCGGATGGGCTCAACTCGCTCCGGTTCTACCCGTCAGAAGCTCGGACGGGCCCAACTTGCTCCAGTTCTATCCGTCAGAGCCTCGGATGGAGCTATTCATCACCAGTATTGCAGCAAACAGCCGATATGCAGAACTCCGACACGGAACACGAGGCTGCCGATAACGCTTACCCATTTTATAGGGATATAAACCTACCTGTAATTTTTTTCGCAAAAGCTGCAACCTTTACGACTGGAGCCGTGTCATATAGGCAAATCAAAATTAACACAGCCATGTCAGAAGGAGTTTTCATTACGGCGATTATTTTTTACGCCATGTACGCCATTTTTAAGCTATGGTCAAACCACAGCATCAAAAGGTTGCTCATAAAGAACAACATGGTCGACCAGTCGGACAAACTTATTGTTAGAGAAAATCCAACGGTAGAGACCTCCAGCCAGCCTTCGCTTAAATGGGGCATTGTAGCGCTTTTTACGGGTGTAGGTTCACTAATCTCAACCAGCCTTTACCCCTTTCTAATGAATTATGGAGAGAACTCGTGGTATCTGGTTAACGGTATTATTCCGTCTATCATTCTAATCTTTATTTCGGCGGGATTTCTCACCTACTTCTTTATCGCACAGCGCACGAAAAAGTAAAAAAGGGTAGCACATGCTACCCTTTTTTTATCATCATCTGGCATCGGTTGCAGTCAAACGTCAGCCTAAATCGCTTTCCATTATTCTCGAGATAGAGCATTACGGGCAGCTTACTTCCCGCATCGGTTCTTAAACAGGCGCCAAGTTCGTGGCGGATACAATACTTGGTGGTCATCAGGTTCGCCGATTCGCAATGGCTCAGCTCATAGCCCTGATCAATGGATGTAACCCCATGCCGCTCATAAAACTTTCGGGCTAGAGAGTTCACCACGTTGGCCGAATAGTCGAGTACCTTTTCAGGAAATGGTATATCGGAAGGAATAACCACCTGGCCAGCCTTAGGAAGCGCGCTCATACGTCGCTCCTCGAGCAGCCCAAGTATCAGACGCCGGTAGCCGTTTAACATCGACATAGGAACAAACGGTACGTCTGCGCAGCCAATCTCCACCCGCGTAATTCGGAACATTCCGCCTCCCGACTTGCCGAGCTGCTGCTCGATTGTCTGAATGGCCCGTTCGGGCTTTTGCGCTACCTCCAGCTCTACAGCACAAGTATGCGACACCGTAAAGCCATCCTCATCTACGGCTGAGAGCGCCACATTAGCTCCATCGTAATCGAAGCGAAGTTCGGCATCGACCAACCTTTCGGTGGCATTGCTCTCCAAGGTTTTGGCAAACTGATGGTCGTAGTTTCGGAATATCTGAATCCCCTTGGTAATACCATCCATCTTAAAGGGGTATACCGTACGTCCCTCTACCCTATTGACGTTGGTACCAACAAGCCCCCCTTGCTTAGATATGAAGCAGATGCCATCGCCGTTAGCAAGCGAAGTGCTGCCATCAATCACAAAGCTGCCTTTCATCACCTCCTTTACCCGGCCTACTAGTGCACCTGTAGCCTTAGCGGTATTAAATCCAGTTAGGTCGGCAAGACGATTCTCCGTGAAGTAAGAGGTAAAACCACGATTGAAGCTCTTTTCGGCATCGGGAGTAAAGCCCAGATAAACTTTTCCCGACGAAGCTTTAGCATAAGTTCCATCCGATAGAATAGCATCCAGCTCCCGCCTATACAGCGCCGTTATATTTTTGACATAGTCGATATTCTTTAACCGCCCCTCTACCTTAAAGGAGGAGATACCGGCATTTGCCAGCTCCCTTATGCTATGGGAAAGGTTAAAGTCTTTTAGTGAAAGTAAATGCTTGTTTTTTACTAGAATTTTACCCGAATCATCAACCAAGTTGTACGACGAGCGGCAAGGCTGCGCGCAAGCACCTCTATTGGCGCTACGGCCTACAAGCGACTCGCTAAGGTAGCACTGACCGCTGTAGCTAACGCAAAGCGCACCATGCACAAAGGCCTCCAATTCTACGTTGGTTTGGGATCGTATTTCCTCAATTTGCCTAAGCGATAGCTCCCGGGCTAGAATTACTCGCTCAAAGCCCACCTCCTGAAAAAATCGCACCTTATCGGCGCTAATATTATGGGTTTGAGTAGACGCATGCAACGCTATGGGAGGTAGCCCCATCTCCAAAAAGGCCATATCCTGTATAATCAGCGCATCGGCACCAGCCTGGTAGGCCCAGTTGGCCATACGTTCGGCCTCCTCAAGCTCATGCTCGTACACAATGGTATTCATCACCACAAACACCTTCGCTCCATAGCGATGCGCATAACGAATTAGCGCTTCCACGTCCGCAACCGAATTTGAGGCTCCTTCGCGAGCACCAAATCGGGGTGCACCAACATACAGCGCATCGGCGCCATAGCTGACGGCAGCCATCCCCTGCTCTAAATTTTTAGCCGGCGATAACAATTCTAGCGTTCGTTTAGTATTCATACAGGCAAAGTTAGCACTATCTTTTAACTAATAAAGGGCAGCCCTAAAGCCGCCCTCCTATATAAGTAGTCACATATTATAGGTTGAATAACCGTATTAATTCATGAGCCAGCCCATCCTCCTTGTGGTGCAATCCAACAACATTTGCTGCCTTTTTCACCTTATCAGGAGAGTTCCCCATTGCCACTCCATGTCCCACCTCCTTCAGCATTTCCACATCGTTGTAGTTATCGCCAAAGGCAGCGGCGTCCGCAGCATCAACACCAAGCACCGAAAGCACCTTGTGCATTGCCAACGCCTTGTTAGTTCCTGTTGGGGTAATTTCTAAATAGGTATCCTTAGAGCGATACGAATTGGCGTTGCCCTTATGATTCTTTTTCATGAAAATCTCTAGCTCCTCTATGGCGCCAGCATCGCCCATACACATTATCTTGTGCACCCCAAGTCCCTTGTGTGCCCACCTATCAACAGTTTGTTCGATAGGAGCAAACTCGGGCATAACTCGAGTATTATTTATCTCGCGCTTCGCCCAAAAATCCTCGGTTTCTGCCACCCATTCGTCCTCTCTAAAGAGGCTGATGTGAACATCTGTCTCCTTTAGGAAAGAGTAAACATCATAGGCAACATCAGTAGGAATGGTGAGATTTTGATGGATGGTTCGGTTAGCGTCGTTGCTGAAAATGAGGCCTCCGTTGTAGGCAATAATTGGATCCCGGATTTCAAGCGTATCGGCAAGGTGAGTTATTGCCTTGGGCATTCGAGCCGAGATTAGAATAAAAGGAATGCCATACTCCTTTTTGATCGTCTTAATGGTATCAATAGTTAACTTAGAGAGAACGCGATCCTTATTCAGAATAGTACCATCTATATCTGAAAGGATGGCCTTTACAGGTTTTGTATTATCTGCCATTTTACATTTTCAGTAAACGCCTACAAATGTAGGCAAAAAAAGAGGGCTTCGAAATTCGAAGCCCCCGCACAAGTATCTAATTAAGAATTATTGACACTTTAAAGCCTTAATACGAGCTGCAGCTTGAGCTTTGTACTTTGGATTAGTTATTGCCTTCTTGTAGTTGGCACAAGCGTTTGGAATGTCCTTTCTAGACTCGGCAACACCTGCAAGTAGGAAGTAAACCTTTGCCTTATCTGCAGGATTCAAGGTATACTCTAGCGCCTTGTTAGCGGCATTTTCAGCATCTTCCCACTTAGACATGGTGTAGTTGCAGAAAGCCAACTTGTAGTATACAACCTCACTTTGAGGGGCATACTTAAGAGCCGAGTTGTAATCGTTAACAGCCTCTTCGTACTTCTTTGCCTTTTCTGCATTAGAAGCTTGCTCTAGCATCAAGTCTCTAGCTTGAGAGTTTGCTTTAGCTACCTCATCAAGCTTGTTGGTGCTCTTTCCAATTTCAATGACCTTATCGAAGTATACCAAAGCAGAGTCAACCTTGTTTTGCTTAGCATAAACTAAACCTAATCCAAGCAAGCTATTGGTTGCTTCTGGGTTAAGCTGAAGCCCCATGTTGTAGTACTCCTTTGCCTTATCGTAGTTGCCCGAAGTATACTCTTGATTTCCCATAATACGGTAAAGCTGAGGAACTGCATTAGAAGCAGAAGCAACAACCTTCGTATCATTATACTTTTTACCAACTTGGATAGCCGTATTGAACTCCTTAATGGACTCTACAAACTTCTTATCCTTGTAGAATAGCATAGCATTCTGAAGGTGGCTACTAGGAAGAAGCTTTATACTACCTTCTTTCACATCATTGGCCTCATCGCCTACCTGCTCGGCTAAAGCAATAGCCTTGTCAAAAGCAGCAATAGCCACAGCATAGTTCTTTGCGTTAAAAGCGGTAACTCCGTCGTTATACTGCTGCGCAGCATCCGCCTTTGTTTGTGCAGATGCATTAAGCGTAAATGCCAAAGCAAATACACCTAACAATCCGAAAAATTTAATTGTCTTACTTCTCATAGGTTTATTCTGTGTTTTATTGATTCTAAAAACTGTTGAATGGATGCAAAGAAATGGCAAAATTTTTACTGTGCAATAGAGCTCATATTTTTTGTCTCTTATTTTTGAAAAAATTTACCATTAAAGCGGCACATTCGTCCTGAAGCACTCCCGCCTTAACCACTGTCCGTGGATGAAGTAGCTTATCTCCAAATTTTTGGTAGCCCCTCTTTTCATCCTTGGCACCATATACGATACGTCCGACATGGGTCCAGTACGATGCCGAAGCGCACATAGGACAAGGTTCCACTGTGACAAAAAGCGTACATCTATCCAAGTACTTTCCACCAATAGTATTGGCTGCTGCGGTGAGAGCCTGCATTTCGGCATGTGCCGTTGCATCATTTAAGGCCTCCGTCAGGTTGTGAGCACGAGCCACAACTCTTCCATCTAGCACTACTACTGCACCAATAGGAATCTCATCCCTACTTAACGCAATAAGGGCCTCTTTTAGTGCCTCTCTCATAAATTTTTCGTCGCTCTCTTCGATTTCGTTCATTTAATAGCAGTTAAAAATATCAGCCTCTAAAGCAAAGGTAAATATAAATTTAATCAATTTCCCGAAAAATTGTACCTTCGCACAACTAGAAATTAAGGAATTATGTATAGAACACATACGTGTGGCGAATTACGCCAAGAAAATGTGGGAGCGGAAGTTACGCTTTCAGGATGGGTTCAACGCGTGCGTAAGCTCGGCGGAATGACCTTTGTAGACCTTAGAGACAGGTACGGCATCACCCAGCTAGTTGTTGATGACAATGCTGCTCAAAATATTAAGGATACCGTTAGCCATCTTGGCCGCGAATACGTAATTAATGCAACCGGAAAAGTTGTTGAGCGTGCAAGCAAAAACTCAAAAATTCCAACTGGGAGCATCGAAATAATCCTTAACGATATAACAATACTTAATAAATCGGAGCTTCCTCCATTTACCATCGAAGATGACACGGATGGTGGCGACGATTTACGCATGAAGTATCGCTACCTCGATTTACGACGTAGCGTTGTCCGCAACAACATGATTTTACGCCACCAAATCGCATTCGAAACCCGCAGATACCTCGATCAGATGGACTTCTTAGAAGTAGAAACCCCCATTTTGATTGGCTCGACACCCGAAGGTGCTCGCGATTTTGTGGTACCATCTCGTATGAATTTGGGGCATTTCTACGCACTTCCACAGTCGCCTCAGCTTTTTAAGCAGCTTCTGATGGTATCGGGATTCGATCGTTACTTTCAAATTGCAAAGTGTTTTAGAGACGAAGATTTACGAGCTGACCGTCAACCTGAATTTACCCAGATAGACTGTGAGATGTCGTTTGTTGAGCAGGAGGACGTACTCCTACTTTTTGAAGGAATGGTTAAGCATCTCTTCAAATTTGTAAAGAATGTCGATTTTGATAGCGCATTCCCCCGCATGACATGGCATGATGCAATGAAGTTCTACGGATCAGACAAACCGGACATCCGCTTTGAGATGAAGTTTGTAGAACTTAAAGAGGCTGTTTCTGGCCGCGATTTCGTTGTTTTTGATAGCGCTAGCTACGTTGCTGGAATATGTGCCGAGGGTTGTGCAAGCTATACCCGCAAGCAAATCGATGAGCTTACAGAGTTCGTTAAACGCCCTCAAATAGGAGCTAAAGGCCTTGTATACATTCGATGCGAGGCCAACGGCGCGTTTAAATCTTCCGTGGATAAGTTTTACTCCCCCGAAGACTTAAAAGCAATTGCAAGCATGTTTAATGCAAAAGAGGGCGATTTAATTTTGATCCTAGCAGGCGACAAATCAAAAACTCAGAAAGCATTATGCGAACTACGCCTAGAAATGGGTGCTCGACTTGGACTTCGCGATAAGAATATATTTAAACCTCTTTGGGTAATTGACTTCCCTCTTTTCGAATGGGATGAGGAAACTCAACGATTCTACGCCATGCACCACCCATTTACGTCACCAAAACCTGAAGACATCCAGTATTTGGATAGCGATCCAGGTCGAGTTCGTGCCAATGCCTACGACATGGTTGTTAATGGAGTAGAACTAGGAGGTGGGTCAATCCGTATTCACGATAGCCAGCTGCAGAATAAGATGTTTGAACTGCTTGGCTTTACACCAGAAACCGCAGAATCTCAGTTCGGATTCTTAATGAACGCCTTTAAATATGGAGCGCCTCCTCATGGCGGATTAGCATTCGGCTTAGACAGATTAGTCTCCCTATTTGCAGGACTCGATAGCATCCGAGACTGTATTGCCTTCCCTAAAAACAACTCAGGTAGAGATGTAATGACTGATGCTCCTTCAACAATTTCGGAAGAGCAGCTAAAGGAGTTATCCCTAACAATCCAACCTCAAAAATAGCAAAAGGGAACTCTTTAGTTCCCTTTTATTATACATAATCCTAATAAGAAAGGGCTCCTTTTAGGAGCCCTTTCTATATCGTGGTACGAAAAGTTTTATTCAACCAATGCGAGGTTGTCAACCTTACGCGCAATGTAACTAATCTTTAAAGCACTTGCCTTTCTTAGCTCCTGCTTTACGTCTGTAACCTGACCCATTCTTGCCTCTTCGTCAATCTTAAGCGCAACAGTCATAAAGCCACGATCAGCCTCATCAAGGCTTTCACGTTCCGCTGAAATGAAGTCGCGTATATCTGTCAACGTCTTAAACGAGTCGTTCAACTGTATACGAGCATCTGTTCCGAATAGAGCCTGATACTCACGAGTTGGCTGACCGATAAAGATGAAGCTGGTTAACGACTTCTTTTCCAACTTGGCAACTTCAGTTGCTGCAGGCAGCTTAACTTTTACCTTAAGTTCCTGCTCTCTCATGGTGGTTGTCACCATGAAAAAGAATAGAAGCATAAACACGATATCAGGCAGCGACGCTGTTGATAGGGCGGGCATACCGCCTTTTCCTTTTCTAGAAAATTTTGCCATCGCTATTTAACTCCTGCTGCGTTACGTGGGTTAGCCTCAGATATTTGCTGAGGATACATCTTTTTTATCGCTTCTTGCTCGTCATTGGAAAGAAGATCATACTTTTTTCCAAATTTTTCCTGAGAAGCCTTTTCACGAAGTACGTTGTAAGCCGCTACAATTTCGTTTTGCACTTTCATGTACATCTTGTAGCTGGTACCACGGTCGTTTTGCAACGATATAACCCCCTTCGAAATCCTCACATTGCCCAACATAGGTATGTTTTTGGCAATTTGTTCCGATAGGTTTGGGTTATTCTGAGGGTTTTCAACGAACTCGATTACTTTTTCTCTTAACTGGGTAACATCCATGCGCTGCCCGTTCACCATCAACCAGTCGCGACCGTTAACGAGAACTTGGAACACATTCCTTTGGTTTACCTCCTGATCTTGGGCGTTAGTCTCCTGAGTCCATGGTGGAAGCCTACGTTGTAGACCTGTATCCGTGTTCATGGTAGTAGTCACCAAGAAGAAGATTAGCAATAGGAAGGCGATGTCGGCCATTGAACCTGCATTTACTTCAGGTGTAGCTCTTCCTGCCATATTATTTATCTTTTAATCACCTAAGTGACGTTCTAACGTTTAAAAAAGTCCTTTAGCTCAGTAAATAGCATACCAACTATAGAAACTCCGAATAGGATGTAAGCAGTTATAAGACCTGCATCTGTCCACTTTAGAGTTGCAGTATCGCCATTATACTGGGCAGCAACTTCCTTAGAGGTAAAGTTTAGTGGAGCATCAGAAGCTAGCAAGTAGCTAATAATTACAATCACCAATATTCCTCCTATCCCGACTAGAGCCGATTTAAGATTTGCTGGATTTACAAAGATGTTAACGACGGAAAACACTAGCACTAATCCAATTGCAATGGCAGCAAGCACGTACGAATATGAAAGGTAAGGCCCTGCTGCGGCAATATTCTGTTCAGTCTTTCCATCAGTACCATCCAATCCCATAAAAAACATCACTGTAAAAACAATTGCCAAGGCGTAGGCAACGTACAGGAATGTTTTTGAAAATTTAGTTATGGTCATGGTTAATTACTTTTTAAGGTTGTACTTTACAAGAATGTCGATTAGAGAAATAGAAGCGTCTTCCATTTCCATTACAAGAGTATCAATCTTAGAAACTAGGTAGTTGTAGAATACCTGAAGAATCATCGCAACGATAAGACCTGTTACAGTCGTGATAAGAGCGATCTTAATACCTCCAGCAACAAGGGTTGGTGCAATATCTCCAGCCTTTTCAATGTTGTCGAACGCAATAATCATACCTACTACAGTACCCAAGAAACCTAACATAGGAGCAATAGCAATGAAAAGAGCAATCCATGTAAGACCACTTTCCATTTGAGACATTTGCACCCCACCATAAGAAACTACAGATTTTTCAACTACGTCAACACCTTCGCTAGAGCGATCAAGGCCTTGGTAGAAAATAGAAGCAACAGGGCCACGAGTGTTACGGCAAACTTCCTTTGCAGCTTCAATACCACCCTTATTAAGAGCATCTTCAATGTTAAGAAGAAGTTTCTTAGTATTGGTCGTAGCCATGTTTAGATAGATGATTCTTTCAATTGCAATTGCAAGACCGAAAATTAAGCAAAGAAGAATTGGGGCCATGTAAAGAGGACCTCCTTCAATGAACTTAGTTTTAATTTGCTGGTGAACTGGCATGTCGCCTTCTGCAGAAACAGCAGCCTGATCGGCAGCAGCATCTACCTGAGTAGTAGCAGCGCTATCGGTCTTTGCCGAATCATTTTGAGCAAAAGCAGCAGGTGCTACGAATAGCATACCAACTACTGCAACCATTGCAAGAATTTTTTTCATGGTCGATGTCGATTAATTTAAATAAAAAGAACGTAATTGTGGTTAATTTTCTCTTACGAGAGCGGAGAGAATGGGATTCGAACCCATGAACCACTTTTGGCGGTTACACACTTTCCAGGCGTGCGCCTTCGACCACTCGGCCATCTCTCCAACTATTTGTAGGTTCCGCAAATTAGGGAAAAAAAATCCAGAAATCCTACTTCTAACCCATTTCACCAGCTAAAGAGAGCTCAAATTTCTCCTTAACCTCTGAACTTGAGTAGTTTTGTCCAAACAGGTACATTAACTTTACAATAGCCGCTTCAAACGTTATATCGATACCAGTTAAAACGCCCATATTTTTTAACAAGCGTCCTGTTTCGTAGCTTTCCATATTTACGCTGCCTCCACGACATTGAGATACGTTAACGATAACAACCCCTCGCTTAATCGCAGCATCCAGTTCCGCAATAAACCAAGGGTAGGTAGGAGCATTACCAGAACCAAATGTCTCTAAAACGACACCCTTAACCCCGCCTATGTTTAAAATGGAATTTACGACTTTTTGGCTTATTCCAGGGAAAAGAGCCAACGTAACAACACTAGGGTCAAAGTTGGAGTTAAACAGGACAGGCTGGGTAAAGTCAACCTTTCGAACATACGGCAGGTGATACTGAACCTCAATTCCTGCGGTTGCCAGTTCCGGATAATTTTCACTTCTAAAGGCCTTAAAGCTTTGAGCATTATACTTAAATGTTCTATTCCCTCGGTAAAGCACGTTATCAAACAAGATACACACTTCAGGAATAAGGGGCTTCCCCTCCTTGTAGGCAGCAGCAACCTCCACCGCAGAAAGAAGATTCTCTCTTCCATCTGTTCTCACCTCTCCGATCGGAAGCTGGCTCCCTGTAAGAATAATTGGTTTGGTCAGATTCTGAATCATAAAACTCAAAGCGGTTGCGGTATACGACATCGTATCTGTACCATGCAGAATAACAAAACCATCGTATTTGTCATAATTCAACTTAACCTGCTCGGCCAAATTTTGCCAAAATTCAGGTTGTATGTTGGAGGAATCCACGGGTGGATCAAAGGATATTGTATCTAACGCAAAGTTGAACTTCGAAAGTTCTGGAACTTCATCAACAATTTGCTCAAAGTTAAAAGGTGAAAGCGAGCCCGTTTCGGGATTACGTTTCATCCCAATAGTTCCGCCTGTGTATATGATAAGTATCGCCGTTTTATTCATTAGGTTAGATTTTAAAGATTCGTTTAGCAGTCGTAGTTGTAACATCGGCAACCTGCTCGATAGTTACATTTTTTACAGCAGCAATCTTTGCTGCTATCAATGGAATATAGGAAGGCGCATTTCGTTTTCCTCGATGAGGTGTTGGCGCTAAGTAAGGTGAGTCTGTCTCCAGAACAATTCTATCCAACGGGATTTGTTCAACAACATCAGCCAATCCTGAGTTTTTAAAAGTCACAATTCCACCTATGCCAACAGCAAAATCTCCCAGTTCCGCCATTTTTTTATACGTATCAAGATCGCCCGTGAAAGCATGAAACACTCCAAAAATTGAGCTATTCTTGTACGCTTTAAGAACATCAAATATTTCAGGAAAAGCATCTCTCGAATGGATTACCAAAGGTAACCGATGCTGAAGAGATAGCTGTATTTGGTAATCGAACGCATAAACCTGCTCCTTCTTAAACTCTTTCGACCAGTAGAGGTCAATCCCCACCTCTCCAATACCATACACCTTTTTACTCGAAAGATACTTTTCGACCAAAAGAAGTTCCTCCTTAAAATTCTCATTTACAGACGTTGGATGAAGCCCAATCAATGGGTAGAAAGAGGCATGCTGCTCTGCCAGCTGAAATAAATGCTCGTGGGTTTCCCCATCTATTGCAGGCAAAATAATTGAATTTACGCTCAGATCTCGCGCCTTATCCAATTCCTGTAAATAGTCAGAACGAAATTCCTCGGCATAAAGGTGACAATGGGTATCTACAAATTCCATTTAAGCGCAAAATATTACAGGTTAAAATAAAATTCGCTACAAATCTACAAATTTGTTACCTTAACGCATAACTATTCGACAAACTGTAAATTTTTCCAGGAAAACTTTTCACAACCCCATCGAATTCAAGGGTTAACAAAGTAGCAGAAGTTGCTGGCATAGACAAACCTGTAGCGAATGAAATTGTATCAATACTTTCAGAATCAACCTCTTTTAGCACACTAACAATCAGTTGCTCCTCGCTAGTAAAATCTCTAAAAATTGACAGCTGCTGAGGCGAACGCACAGATGGGTGCCCCGAATTCCAATTAAGCGCCAATTCGACATCTTCTGCTGATTCCACAAGCGCAGCTCTATTGGTTCTAATAAGCGCATTACAACCTAAAGAAAACTTATCAGTCGCCCGTCCAGGACAAGCCAGCACATCTCTACTATAAGAGAAAGCCAAATCTGCTGTTACCAGCGCACCTCCCTTCTCTCCTGATTCAACAACAAGAGTAGCATCTGCCAGTCCTGCTATAATCCTGTTTCGCCTCAAAAAGTTATTTCTTTCAGGCATTGTGCCGGTTATAAAATCGGTAACAAGCGCACCATTTGCAAGCATTTCCTTTGCAAGTCCACGATTAGCAGATGGATAAATCATATTCAGCCCATGCGCCAAAACAGCAACGGTAGGAAATCCGTTTTTTATGGCATTTCGATGAGCTGCGGTATCAATTCCATGAGCCAATCCACTAATAATCAAAACAGAGTAGCCTTTTAATCGAAGTCCCTCAACAATCGTAGCACATAGCTCACGCCCATACTCTGTTGCATTTCGGGTTCCTACAATTGAAAGAACCTTTTCGTGTGATAAAGAAGTATTTCCTTTATAGTAAAGTAAAATCGGAGAGTCATCGCATTGTTTTAACCGATATGGATAGTCCTCGTCCAAATAGTAAAGAGGCTTAATTTCATACCTTTGCAAAAATTCGATCTCCTTGTCGGCTCTATCCAACACCTTTTGGTTAGAAACGGCATACGCTAAAGCCTCTCCTACACCTGGAATCTTCAATAACGCTTTTTTCGACTGAATAAAAACCTCCTCAACACCTCCACTGTAGGCAATTAGCCGTTTTGCAGTAATGCTTCCTATATGTGGAATCATTTCCAATGCAATTTTATACCGGAGGAGGTTGTCGTCCTGCATATACTATGGTTTTAGTTCAGTCCCAAATTTACGAAGTTCCAGCAAAACTTCATTTTGCTTTTCTACAAACAAATTTCCTATCGGAATAGGTGGATATTCAAACAGTTTTCCCTCTCTCTCTTGATATAATATGAGCTTTTTTTTGATCCCAAACAACGATGGCTTAACCGCAAACGCATAAAGATTTTCGGTAGGAATCCGCACCATTCTCTTTGCACCAAAAGGAGAGGTCAAAACATAATAGCGAAATTCGTATACGTTATCATCAAATGTAAACTCCACAAACCAGACACCTCCATTAAACCAAACTAGCAACGACAATAAAACATAGAAAGTTCCATAAGAATGGCCAATAATTTTCACTAAATGATTTCCTGCCCAAGAAAAATATTCAGGAAATATCCAAAGACTTACAACATACGCCGTAAATAAAGTTGCCAATAAAATCCGAATTATGTGATAGGCCGCAACCTCATTCTCATTGTTTACTTTTACCATTCCTTATATGCTTTACGACGTTCTATTTCCTGGTTTATCAAGTTTAATTCACGAGAAGTTTGACCTGCAACTGCCGTATTTTCGGTTGCCCTTCTTATTAAATATGGCAAAACTTCCTTTACAGGACCGTATGGAAGATATTTTGCGACGTTAAAACCTTCGTAGGCCAAATTAAATGATAGATTATCGCTCATCCCATATAGCTGAGAAAGCCAAATTCGAGAATCTTTAACATCAATATCATACTTGTAAACCAACTCAACAAGCAGCTTGATGCTATCTTCATTATGAGTTCCCACAAAAATTGCAAAATCGTCTATATTTTGCATGGTATAGATTAACGCATCATCATACATCTGGTCTGTAACCTCTTTTGTTGGGTTAATTGGAGACGGATAGCCTCTTTCGGTTGCACGCAACCGCTCTTTTTCCATATAAGCACCTCTAACAAATTTAACCCCCGCCTTAAAACCTACTTCTCGGGCTTTCTGATGCAACATCTTTAGGTAATCCAACCTATCAGTACGGTACATTTGTAGCGTATTATAAACAACAGCCTTCTCCTTGTTATAGCGCTCCATCATCATTTCGACCACCTCATCAATTGCTTTTTGGTAGCAGTAATCTTCAGCATCAATTAAAATAGGAGTACCAACTTGAGCGGCTAAAGCACAAAGAACGTCAACTCGCTTGACAAATCGCTCATACTCTCTTTGCTCTTCTTCGGACAGCTGGATTTCCGATGAGACCTTTTCCAAAATCTGAGCATGAGTAATCCCTGTAGGCTTAAAAACCGCAAAGGCAACATAGCTCCTCTTCGCTCCAAATAGAACGCTTTGCTTAATTTCTTCAAAGCACGCTTCTATCGATTCGCCATCCTCCTTTCCTTCTACCGAATAGTCTAAAATAGAACTAACACCATAAGCCGAAAGTTTTTGAGCGGTTTTATCGCAATCCGACAACCGCTCTCCTCCTACAAACTGCACATACAATGTCGGTTTAACAAGCCACCCCACCGGGAATCCTACTTTTAAGGCAAACGAGGTTATTCCGTTTAATGCTTTTACCATAGCGGGATTTTTCACTGCTCCAAAAAGCAGCTTCGCTTTTATCAGTTCGCCTTTAGAGCGAATTCGAAATGCTATCTCTGTATTGTTGAAATCAATCATTGTAGTAGGATGTTTCTATTTCAAATATAATAGCACATTTCTGTTTTCTGATACTTTTATACAAAAAAAGAGGCACTTGAAGCCTCTTGGTTTACTTATTATCAATTATAGCAATTAGTGCAAAAGAAATATTAATCTCAAAATTATGTCCCCTAGTACTAAACCCAATATAGATGGAGTGATTTTAGATAATCAAAAGAGCCTCCCTCATGCAATTTAGCAGGATCTTGTGGAATAAAATTATAAAATTAGTGGAAAAAAGTGACCCCGACGGGATTCAAACCCATGACCTTCAGAACCGGAATCTGACGTTCTATTCAGCTGAACTACGGGGTCGCTAAAGAAGCTGCAAATCTAGGAATATTTATTTCATATAAAAAGCTAGCAGACAAAAATATTTTTCAAAAACCATCATTTTTCATCCAAAAAATTTGCAGATATTCTAATTCTCCTACATTTGCATTACAATAATTTAACACTGCCATGTTATCCCATATACTAAAATTATCGCTAGCAATAGCTGTTAGCTGGCTATTGCTATCAAGTTGTAGCAAGGAAGTTCAGCCCTCCAATGTCAATTTGGACGGTACAGAATGGAGGCTCCTAGCGTCAATAAACGCCCTTAATGGAGAGAAAGAGGTAACACCTAATTCTGAAGGCATCTTTCTAAATTTTCAAAAAGGCTACAGGTACACGTTGAATGCTGGAGAAGAGGCTCTATCAGCACGATACCATCTAGATGAACAAAATAAGAAGGCTATTTTCTACAGAACAAGCAAAGCTATTCTTAACAGCAAAAAAATTGGCAAAACTTATGAGGCTACGGTTATGGCAAGTAGCATTGAACTTATAGGTTCAACGCTAAAACTAATCAATGCCAAATCCAATAAATTTTTGGTATTTGAAAGGATTAAATAGGAGGGCAATTTGCTCTCCTATTATTTTTGTTATTTTTAACATTGTTTTAATCCGTCTGCTACAAATCCTCTTCTCCAAAAATAGAAAGAAAGTTTCCCTTCTTTTCCTTTCATTTTTCTACAAAAAATCTCCCTTTCGATAAAAATTGCAACAAATAACCTTGTTGCTAACTTTCTTGACTTTACAAAATAATCCATAAGATTGCAGAAAGTGAAATGCTTACCGAAGCATAAATATCCACCAATATGCAATACACGCAGGATTACATTGATATGCCTTTTGATACAAGTACCCCAATACCATATTGGGATATGCTCATCGCGCTTGCCAATATCCTCAACCGACGCTTTTTACTGCTCTAGAACCTGCGTTAACCGCCTCCCTTTATGTTCTTTCGAGCAAAACTTTCAGCTAGTTTTTTAATCTAAATCAGAATACCATGAGCAAAGAAAAGGTGTACATCTTTGACACAACGCTACGAGATGGAGAGCAAGTTCCAGGCTGCCAACTTAACACTCTCGAAAAAATTGAAGTTGCCCAATCGCTAGAACTGCTCGGTGTCGATATCATTGAAGCAGGATTCCCCGTTTCTTCGCCTGGAGACTTTACGTCTGTGGTAGAGATATCGAAAGCAGTAAACCAACCAACTATTTGCGCCCTTACTCGTGCCGTTGAGAAAGATATTGACGTTGCAGCAGACGCTTTACGCTTTGCCAAGCATCCTCGCATACATACTGGAATTGGAGTTTCTCCCCATCATATGAAGTACAAGTTTAATGCAACGCCAGAACAAATAGTTGAAAGGGCTGTTGCTGCTGTCAAGTACGCAAAAAAGTATGTAGAAGACATCGAATTCTATGCTGAAGATGCAGGGCGTTCAGAAAATCGTTTTTTGGCAAAAGTTATTGAAGCGGTTATTGCAGCAGGAGCAACCGTTGTTAACATCCCCGACACAACAGGATACTGCTTACCTGATGAGTATGGTGCCAAAATACGTTACCTCAAAGAAAACGTAAAAAATATAGACAAGGCAATAATAGCAACCCACTGCCACAACGATTTAGGACTTGCAACGGCTAACTCTATTGCTGGCGTCATTAACGGAGCTCGCCAAATAGAGTGCACCATAAATGGAATAGGAGAAAGAGCCGGAAATACTTCGTTAGAAGAAGCGGTAATGATTATCAACAGCCACAAAAGGCTTTCGCTAGAAACGTCTATTAACACCAAGCGCCTTTACCCTACCAGTAGATTGGTTTCTACGCTAATGAGAATGCCCGTACAAGCAAACAAGGCCATTGTTGGACGTAACGCATTTGCTCACTCATCAGGAATACATCAAGATGGGGTGCTAAAAAAACGAGAAACCTACGAAATCATGAATCCTAAACAGGTAGGTGTTAACGAATCGTCGATTGTGCTGACTGCAAGAAGTGGAAGAGCAGCGCTAAAGCATCGGTTAACATCTTTAGGATACAAGTTAGACCAGAAAGAACTCGACGAAGCCTATAAGGAGTTCCTCGACCTAGCTGATAAAAAAAGAGAAGTTCATAACGATGACTTAATGGCACTTATGGGCAAAACAGCTAGACATGATCGCAAAATACAGCTCGAATCGCTACAGGTTTTATGCGGTAAATCGGCTATTCCAACTGCTACCATCCGCTTAAAATACGAGGGACAGACATGGGAAGGAACCGACACTGGTAATGGACCTATTGATGCAGCTATCAACGCGGTTAAAACTATTATAACAACCAAAACAACACTCGAAGAGCTGCTTATACATACCATAACACGCGGTAGCGATGATATGGGAAAAGTCCACGTACAGGTAGAAAGCAAAGGAAAAGTCTTTTACGGCTTTAGTGCTAACACAGATATCATAACGGCAACCATCGAGGCCTATCTGGAGGCTCTTTCGCAAGTTGTATAACTCTTAACGAATATCTAATGGGCAAAACACTTTTTGATAAGATCTGGGATGCGCACGTTGTGCATCAAAATACCGATGGAGCAGATATATTGTACATCGATCGCCATTTTATACACGAAGTAACCTCTCCGCAAGCCTTCGATGGGCTTAAAAAGCGCGGGATTGGCATTTTTAGACCGCAACAAACCGTTGCAACAGCCGATCATAACGTTCCAACCACCAACCAGCATCTTCCAATTGTAGAAGAACAGTCGCGCAAGCAGGTGACGCAGCTTATACAAAACTGCAACGATTTTGGACTGGAACTATACGGGCTTGGTCACCCCTATCAAGGGATTGTACACATAATTGGTCCAGAGTTAGGAATAACCCAACCGGGTAGTACCTACGTTTGTGGCGATAGCCACACAGCAACGCATGGTGCATTCGGATCTATCGCCTTTGGCATCGGAACCTCTGAGGTTGAAATGGTGTTTGCCTCGCAAACACTTCCACAGGTTAAGCCTAAAACCATGCGAATTACGGTTAGTGGCACGTTAGAACCTTTTGTTACCGCAAAAGATGTCATTCTATACATCATAAGCAAGCTTAGCGCCAAAGGTGGCACCGGTTTCTTTGTAGAGTATGCAGGCGAAGCCATTCGTTCCCTTTCTATGGAAGGACGAATGACCATTTGCAACATGAGCATCGAAATGGGAGCTCGTGGCGGACTTATAGCCCCCGACAAAACAACCTTCGAATACATCAAAAATCGTCCTTTTGCCCCTAAAAATAGCTTATGGGACAAAGCGCAGGCTTACTGGGAGACTTTGTACACCGACGAAGACGCCCTGTTCGATGCTGAATACACTTTTGATGCCTCAGAAATTAAACCAATGGTAACCTATGGCACCAATCCGGGGATGGGCATTGCCATAGATGCTTTAGTACCTTATCAGAGTGATTTTGAAGATGCCAGCGATAAGCTGATGCTCAAAAAAGCGCTAGAGTATATGGATTTCCATGAAGGACAATCATTGGAGGGGCTTAAAATATCGCATGTGTTTATTGGCAGCTGCACCAATGGTCGTATAGAAGACTTTAGAGCAGCAGCAAAGCTTATTAAGGGCAAAAAAGTCTCTTCGGAGGTAACCGCATGGTTTGTACCTGGATCAAAACAGGTAGAGGCAGCCTGCAAAGCCGAAGGAATTACCCAAATATTCGAAGAGGCAGGTATTTACCTCCGTCAACCAGGGTGCTCGGCATGCCTAGCTATGAATGAGGACAAAGTTCCAGCCGGGAAGTACTGCGTGTCGACTTCGAACCGTAACTTCGAAGGACGGCAGGGGCCTGGAGCCCGCACAATACTGGCTAGTCCGCTTACAGCTGCCGCTGCTGCCATTATGGGAGTTATCACCGACCCTCGTAAGCTGGCGTGACGAATATCAACAAAAAATGTGCGCATAAAAAGGCCCCCTTACCCTATAAAATACGTTTAACGCAAATAGGAAAGGCGTAAAACCTCCTTAGATGGAAATGGATAGGTCTAAAACAAGCACATCCTCCATTTAATGCGACTTTTAACTGAAATAAAAAGGCATCATGGCAAATGAGAAGATAAAACAAATAGTATCGACAGCCGTACCGCTTAACGTGGACAATGTGGATACTGACCAAATTATACCCGCCCGCTTTTTGAAGGCAACCACCCGAGAAGGATTTGGTGATAACCTTTTTAGAGACTGGCGCTACGATTCGAATAACGAAAAGGTTACCTCTTTTCCCCTAAACAATCCGCTTTACAGCGGTAAAATTTTAGTTGCCGGCAAAAATTTCGGCTGCGGATCGAGCCGCGAGCATGCCGCATGGGCTGTAAAAGACTACGGATTTGCAGCGGTAGTTTCCAGCATGTTTGCTGACATTTTCAAAAACAATGCGCTCAACACCGCGCTGCTTCCGGTACAGGTAAGCGAACTATTTCTGGACCTGCTATTCAACGCCATCGACAAAAATCCGGCGACGGAAATCTCGATAGACCTAGAAAAGCAGCAGATAACCGTAAATGGCGTTTCGGAAACATTCCCCATTTCAGGATATAAGAAGGAATGCCTTATGAATGGCTACGATGATGTTGATTACCTCATCAGCCTAAAGGAAAAGATTGTTGAATTTGAACAGAAACGTGTATGAACACCTACAAAATAGCCGTACTTAAGGGCGACGGCATTGGACCAGAGATAGTAGACGAAGCCATAAACGTGCTAAACGCGGTTGGACATAAGTACAACATCGAATTCGATTATAATGAGGGACTGGTTGGTGGAATAGCCATCGACACCGTTGGAGATCCCTTTCCCGCCGAAACGCAGGCCATTTGCGAAGCTTCGGATGCCATTCTTTTCGGTGCGATAGGCGATCCGAAGTTTGATAATAACCCCAACGCCAAGGTGCGACCCGAGCAGGGCCTTTTGAAGATGCGCAAAACCCTTGGGTTATTCGCAAACATTCGTCCAGTAAAGGCATACGACAGCTTGCTACAGCTTTCGCCCCTTAAGGAGCAGATCACCAAAGGTTCGAACTTCGTGGTGATACGCGAGCTAACCGGTGGAATCTACTTTGGAGAGCCTCGCGGACGTAGTGAGAATGGTGAAACAGCCTTCGACACCTGCGTATACACCCGCGAAGAGATTGTGCGCGTTGCCAAAATGGCTTTCGAGTACGCCAAAACCCGCAGAAATAAGCTAACGGTGGTAGATAAGGCCAACGTACTGGCCACATCTCGCCTGTGGCGCGAAACCGTTCAATCGATGGAGCAAAATTACCCTTCGGTAGAAGTTGACTACATGTTTGTAGACAATGCGGCCATGAAGCTCATACAGCAACCCTCCTATTTCGACGTAGTGCTAACCGAGAATATGTTTGGAGATATTTTGACCGATGAGGCAAGCGTTATTACAGGCTCGCTCGGCATGCTGCCATCCGCCTCTAAGGGCTCGAAGGTGGCACTTTACGAGCCAATACACGGCAGCTTCCCCCAGGCAAAGGGTAAGGGCATTGCAAACCCCATCGCCACCATCTTGTCGGCCGCCATGATGCTCGAGGATCTTGGCGAGGTGGCTGCGGCAAAGGCCATCTACCAATCGATAGACAATGTTGTAAACGAGAATTATCTTACTGTTGACCTAAACCCCGTCAATCCCGTTTCGACCGCAGAAGTTGGACGAAGGATTGTGGAATACATTAAATAGGTTGACCTTTTTGCAAATAAAAAGCGCAGATTTTTCATCTGCGCTTTTACTATTTCTTCTGAACAGCATAAAACGGCTATAAGCTAGAACTTGTAGCCAATAGTTATTCCTGCTCCATTATTGGTAATCCCCAAATTATATCTTGTTGATTCTATATCATCTATTTCATCTCGCACAAACATAAAATTCGGAACTATTTCGGCTGATACCGATATTTTAGGATTAACAGCGTAAGAAAAACCCAGAACAACACCTAAACCCACTCCATATGTTTTCTTGCTCTTTTTCGGCTCAATATAAATATTATAATCACCATCTCTCTTTATAGAATTGTAGCTGCTCTGTATTTCTCCACCATAGAAAAAGCTAAAACTGTCGTCTATTTTTATGGGACACTCCAACCCAACATTTAAACCAAATCCAGCCGTTTTTCGCTCCTTCTCTACGGCATTATCCGAACTTTCTGCTTTACCAAACGAAAGAGATAGGCCTGTAACCCTAAGTTTACAAACATCACCTCCATGCTTATACCTGAAACCATACGCATTTAGATTTTGAAAGAATAAACCAACCTCATTCTTCTTAACACTCTCCTGAGACTGGGCGCTAAACCCAAATACCGCAACCAAACTTAATAAAAGAAGGATTTTTTTCATTACATTAAATGATTATGATGTTAACTTAAAAGAAAGATATATAGCCTCAAAAATATTTCCTTACCAAATAAAGAAGCTTTTAATACATACTTTCCCTGATTTTGCCGCAAATTAACATCATTTTATAGCAACAAGAACATATAAGCACAACCTATTTAACCATAGTTTGTGTTGAGACCTGATGTTTAATCCTTTTTTTATACATTGCCACAAATATTAAAATCCACATACTATATTACGAACTACTAATAGCAACTTCATCTATGGCAAAACAGGTTAGCAAGCTTACAAAGCTTCCGAATATAGGCAAATCGTTGGAGGAGCTGCTCTTGAAGGTGGAGATAGACACCCCGCAAAAGCTGCAGGAGGTTGGTACGGAGAATACCTTCATCAGAATTATGGCTGTAGATAGCGAAGCCTGCTTTAGCAAGCTTTGTGCCATAGAGGGAGCCATTCGAGGCATACGCTGGCATCTTATCGATAGGCCCAGAAAAGATGAGCTTCGCCAGTTCTTTTCTATGGTTAAAAAAAGTGCCGACGAAGCCGATGACGACCTTAGCTAAGTCCTTCAATCCTCCTTTTTATCCACCTTTACGTTAAACGAAGGTACCTGGTAATCCTTAGGCAAGTAGCTGGCCGGTATGGTGGTGGTATTACCATCCCTAGCGGCACGATAGTGGGGAGACATGATCTCTATTCCCCGCTCGTTGCACACATCCTGTATATTTTGGTGCAGCTGCGAGTAGATGCCACCCTGCCGACTCGCCTCGTGGATGTAGGCATTTATTTGGTAGGCAACATAAAAATCCTCGAGGCTGGTTTGAAGCACAAAAGGACGCGGATTATCCAGCACAAAATCCGTTCGAAGCGCCGCGTCGATCAGCGCTTGGTGCATGTCCTTCCAAGGAACGTCATAGCCAATGGTTACCGTGGTATGGATAATCAAACCAACACCTTCGGCCTCGCTAGTATAGTTTGTGGTATTGCTCGATAGGATCGAGGAGTTGGGTATCGTTATTATTTCGTTCTTAATCGTCTTTATGCGGGTTACCAGCAGCGTCTTTTCCACCACATCGCCCGTTGCGTCGCCAATTTTTATCCTATCGCCAATCTTAAACGGTCTCATGTAGGTGATTACCAATCCTGCAACCATGTTAGCAATGGCCGAGGAAGATCCCAGCGAAAATAAAATACCGATAAACACCGACACGCCCTTAAAAATATTGGAATCGGAGCCCGGCAGATAGGGAAAAATTAGCACAAACATAAACGCGTAAAGCAGTATCCGCACAATGCTATAGGTTGGCATTGCCCAATCGGCATGAAAACCCGCTAGCTTCAGCTTGTCGGCCTCTATTTCGTGGAAAATGTACTTCACAAAGCGTATAAAGTACTTCATCACAAAATAAATAACCAAGATGCTAAACAGGTTGGGCAGATAGCGCCATACCGCCATTAAAATGGTTTTAAAAGGCGCCCAAACAAGGTGAAACAGCGAATCGGCCCAATCGCGCGAGAACGGGAAGATGCTAAAAATGATTGGGAGGGAGATGTAGAGCAGCATGACATAGATAAACCATCTAAAAATCTTCAGAAAGAAGAGTATAACCTGCAGCTCCTGCTCTGCCGAAAGAAACGTGTAGTCTTTATACGATAAATCCTTAAGCCACCTCCCCTTGTTGGTTCTTATATGGAGCAAAAGCCGCCTATAACCTCGGCCGATAGCCCAAAATATAAGCCATGTAAGGGCTATAACCAGCAGCACCAGCCCTATACGGATACCGAGCTTCTTTAGGCTGTTCTCCTGACGTGCTTTAACGATGGAATCCTTTATAGCTTTATGGTAGTGGGTGGTCAACGCTAAAAGGTTCTCTCCCGACCAAAGCGCGTCGTTTTCGGTAACCGACATAACCACCATTTCGCCGTAAACAATGTCGTAAGCATTCTCCGATTTGACCACCAAAATGGAGTCGACCTTCAAAAAATCGTCATCGTAGAGCTTTTGTATACGCCGGCTGATGTTCGCGGCACGTTCCTGTGCCGTGAGCGATCCCAAGCGGGCATAAAGGGTAAATAGCGTATCTTCCATAACGCCCACCGCCTGGTAGCCCTTGGCCGAACGCCTTAAGGAATCGATACGCGCCTTTTTGGCGGCAATGCGCTGCTGCTCGTTGTCCGCAATCTCCTTTAGTTTACGCAGCAGCTCCTCCTTTTGCAGGTTATCGGTAGTTTTTAAGCGCTTCAACTGCGCCTCGAGATCGGCCTTTTTCACCGAGTCGGCAATCCGATTCCTTTCGATATCGGCCATCTGCCTATGGTAGCTATGCAGCGCTGCAGAATTGAGAGAATCGCTCGTTTGAGCCACATTCCCAGCCTGCGCCAATGCAACACCCCCTATAAAAACGAGGGTAAGGCATGCCATTCCCTTAAGCACTCTTTTCATACACCTTGCATTATTTAAAGGGTAAGTTACAAAAAAGGTCACACATAGCGAACTACAAGCCTGCCATTCTACCAGTTATGCTCCCCTTTTATTTAATTTAATAGGCCATCAAAAACACCCACATTAAATAAGTATACCCCCATATCCCTTCAAAAAGGCTATAGGGGCATACAAAAACCTAAAAAAGTCTGATTATAACAAACAAAGTATATATTCTTTCTATATGGCTTCCATGCAAAATATTAATCCGTTTGACTTAAATCTTACAGCATTAGCAGCAGCCTAAAGCTAAAGCTTAAAGATCTTACGCGTCCAATAGCTTGTGAATCTCCGCTACACCTGCTTAGCATCCCTAAAATCTCCCATAGCACCTTAGTAAAGGATGCTATGGGATGGTTTTAATCCAAATACTAAAAAGTTCTCGATTCACATCGAACCTTAACTCTAAGAATATTAAGAATGACAAAAATTCCACGATTATGAATAGTAATTCCTAAAATCCAAAACCTATATAATATTCTTACCTCTATGCGGCTTTCAATCCTACATTATACCAAGCTGCTTAAACCTTACAGCAGCTATCTTTATGTAGAATGTGATAGTAGATACTTCTCCTTCCTAAAAGCAGGCTTACACCCAGCTAGCCAAACTTAGCACCGAAAAATTAGCTACAGCATCCCATTTTAGGCGGCTATGAGATAAGCTCTGCTTTTACAAAACAAGGGTTCAGATTCACATCAACTCCTTGCTTTAGTAACCTAAAAATGAATCTCTAACAAAGAAAAAAAAATCTAACTCATTCAAGAAAATGCTTTATATCCTACCATTTTATATCCTTTTAGCCTAACAAACCTGGCTGTGAAATATCCCACAGCCCTGCAAGCAAGGCTATGGGACCAACACCAATGCAACATCACTAAAATCGGAATACCTCCTTTAGCAACTCCTAAATATCATCTGGCATATCGTTCTTATTCTCGTCTGGATTCTCTGGCTTCTTAGGAGCAGGAGAATCGTATAGCTGGTACTGCTGCAATTTTGCAGGTCTACCATAAAAAGCAATCTTAGCGACCTCGTTTATAAAACGAATATTGTTCCAAATAGCATTATACCTAAGTACTCTGGCTTCAGTTTCGGCTGGTTGATTTGCCTTTGCCAAGTTTTGGGCTGCCAAAGCAGCCTGTAGATTCGCTTGCAAATCCGTTAATTCGGTAAAGAAATTATCCCCAAGACGCTTAGTTAGCTTAGCCATATACTCTGGCTTTTTGCCGGTAGTTACAATAAGGTTAATTTGGCGCACCATCTTCTCAGGGTTCTTTCTGGCCTCATCAAAACCCCTTCGTCCAAATAAAACCTCAATGTTAGGGATATCGATTAAGGCCCGATCAAGATGGTAGTAAAATAGGGACGTCTTTCCCTTACAAACATCCATTGCGTCGTTTACCCGTTTTGTCTCTAAGGATATGGCACTTTTAGAGCCTAGGCTCGAAAAGTCGGAGGAACACTCTTTTGCTTCGTTCTGCCAGGTGGTTAGCTGGTCGCGGGTTAATTCTGGCTCTACTGCAGATAGCTCTCCAAAATCATTCTGAGCTAAAGCAAATATGGTATTTGCCTCCCCAAGCATAGAGTCGTCAGACATGGCGTAAGATCGTTTCACATCTTTCATTGTCTTACTTTTTTAATAAATAAAGCGTTAACTCTAAAAGCTAGGTACAGCACGAAAGGAAGTTAAGCTACCAACGTTGAAATAAATCATGCTTCGCTAGCCTCTTATAGACACAAGTTACGAAAGTTAAAAAATAGCGCGCAAGTATTTTTACAAATATTTTTATATGTTTTACAACATATTTTTAAGCTGCTTTTATAACGGCTATCACCATATTCCATCTGTTATCCACTCAGAATCTACTGCATATAATTTTTAAGACCTGCGGAAGCTCAAATTCGTTTAGTAAACTTTTAGCTACACCTTGCAACGCCTTTTCGGCATTTAGCGGCAGACTTGCCCATCTTAGCATAACCTTTCTTATATCTGCCTAACAATGCAAAAGCTTAGCTGCAGGTTTCCTCCATTTAGCTGCACCTTTCCGACGTTTAGCTACACGTTTCCGAAAGCTAAAAGCGGAATTCCGAGCGGATTGTGGCCAGCTAAACAAAAAAAGTGTAATGCTAAGCTTACCAAACGCGTAGCTAAACATGTACAACCCCATTAAAAAAAAGAAAAAGACTAGGCAGAAAGTCTTTACGCGTATATAAACCACCATTCTTTGCAGCTAAAAGCCAGAAACAAGCTACTAAACCCTCATTATTGCTAGCTATAGCCATTGGTAATTCTGCAAGAACAGGCAGCCAGCGGCGGCGGCTATTCGGCAGGGCACAGGCCATAACAGCAGCATAAGCGTAAGCAATGAGCATTTTTTAAGCTAGATTTGGCTTCAAATAAAGGCTTGCAATAAATGACTAGCAGAATAGAAATATACGAGAAGCGCATTGAGGCGCTCGAAAGGCAGAAGGAGATGGCCATTAAGCGTGGCAAAAGGCTTATGTGGATGAGGCTGCTCTCCTTTGCAGCGGCTGTTGCTGCACTATTTGGGCTATTTGCCATTTCGGTGGTGGCAGCGGTGGGGCTAAGCCTGCTGCTAATGGGGCTATTTGCGCTTGTTGCTACGCGCGACGTGAAAAACCAGCGGCTAGTAGCCTACTACGATAGCCTAATAGCGATATGCCGCAACGAGGTAGCTTGCATCAACGGAGACACCAGCGCGTTTGATACAGGCGCCATCTACTTCGACATAAGGCATGCCTACACGTACGATTTGGATATTTTTGGCGACAGGTCAATTTTTCAGCTGCTGTGCCGGGCCAGCACCGCCAAAGGTAAGCAACTGCTGGCACAGCGCCTGCAACACCCCCTAAAGAGGGAGGAAATTGCCCGCAACCAGCAGTCGGTAGACGAACTAGCTAACGAGATGGAGTGGAGACAGGAGTTGCAGGCCGTTGCAACGGAAATGGAGGCCGACAAGGAGAATCTGACCAGCATCAAAACGTGGCTAACGGCCGACAATGACGGTTTGAGCAGCTTTGGGCTACGCCTTATGGTAGTTGGATACCCAATTTTAGTTGTCGGGCTGATGGTGCTTTGGGGCGTAGGCATTCTCAACGGCCTTGTAACGCTGTCGCTGTTCCCCTACTTTATTATATACGGTAAATATGGCAATCGGATTGCCGTTGTACAGTCGTTGGTGGGTAAATCGGCCGACGAGCTGCGCTCCTATGCGCGCCTGCTGAAGGTTGTAGAGGCAAAAACGTTCCGCTCGCCACAGCTGATGGAGCTAAAGAGCCGAATCACCAAGTCTGGCAGGCAGCCATCGGCCATCACAGCCGAGTTTGCGCAGCTTGTACAGCAGCTCGATGTCCGCAACAATGCAGCATTCATGCTCCTAGTGGGCGCATACATCTTCTGGGACTTTAGGGTGGTATTTAAGCTAAACCGATGGAAGCGCAAGTACCAGCTGCTGATAGACGAATGGGTAGCGGTGGTTGGCGAAATGGAGGTGCTGGCATCCTTGGCTACGCTAGCGTACAACAATCCCAGCTGGACGATGCCCGAAGTGGCCGAAGGCTACTTTAGGCTTGAGGCAACCGAGGCGGGCCATCCGCTGATACCCGCTAAGCAGCGCGTATGCAATACGTTTAGCATTACAGATAGTAAAACCATCCTTCTAACCGGATCTAACATGGCCGGAAAGAGCACCTTCCTCCGCACCTTAGGCGTTAACATGGTGCTAGCCTACGCAGGTGCGCCCGTTTGCGCGCAGCGCCTTACGGTGAGCTACGTACCCATTCGGACCAGCATGCGAATTACCGACTCGCTGGTAGAGAACACCTCGTCGTTTTACGCGGAGATTAAACGCCTTGGCGAAATTGTAAAGGCGGTAAAAGAGGGCGAGAAGGCGTTCCTCCTACTGGATGAAATACTCCGCGGAACCAACTCCAACGACCGCCATATAGGTTCGAAAGCGCTCGTAGACCTGCTGGTGGAAAGCCAAGTGTGCGGCATCATTGCCACGCACGACCTATCGCTCTCCGAAGCGCAGCACACCTACCCCAAAGCCATTGCGAACTACCACTTCGATGTGCAGGTAGATGAAAAGGACGAGCTGTATTTCGACTATAAGGTAAAAACGGGTGTTTGTACCAGCCTTAACGCCTCCATACTAATGCGAAAGATTGGCCTAAAGGTATAAGAGAATTGCTATTGCCTCCGCTAACGTTGGAGCAGCTGATAAACTACTGCGAAGGTATGCTAGCGGGGTTCGAAGTGGAAGCCAAAGCGTACGATGGCTAGGAAAGCATCGTTTAAAGGGTAGCCAAAGCGCATGGGGTTTACGATATACTGCGCCGAAGGCTGCAGGTAGAAGTATTGTCCAAACGAATACCTGTAGAAGCACTCCCAAACCGACTCGAGCGGAGCATTGCTCTCGTTGAAACGGGCCTGGGCAAAGGCCAAGCCCAGCTCGTCGGGCACATGCCAAGATGGCCCCTTATAGGAGAGGCCAACGCCCCAGTAGAGATGGTTGCTGCTCTGCTTAATTGGGCTAAGCGATAGCTGGGTAAAAAGGTTGAGCGACGAATGGTCGGAACGCCGGTAAAGAGGCTGGTTGCCTACAAAGTAAAAGCCGTAGTTGTGGCCTGCATGGTTGGTATCGGCTGCTTGAGCAGGCGAAGTATGGTTGTGATAGTACATTCCGAGCTTGTAAAAACCATTGGCCCCCACAGGAATTGCACCGCTGTAGCTATACTCGAAAATATTAAGCGTACCCGACTTTTCGAAGAATGGAATGCGAAAAACCCAAGGATCAATTGAAAGGCAGCTGGGATTACCCTCAAAAAGTCCGATTTTAGCCGTATGCATGGCGCTGATAGACCATTTTAGGATGCCGCCAAAGCCTGTTACCGGGAAAATAGAGGCCGGCAGGTTGTCGTTAAAGGTAGATTGTATGCCAAAAGAGGAGTTTATGAAGCTGCTACCAAAGTCGTTTGCCGAAAATTCGACGTTCAAGTCTTGTATGCCCAGCTTTAGGCTCAGCTGACCAACCGTTTGCTCGAACCAAAACTCCTGAAAGAAGGTTCTATTGCCCGCCTCGATGTTGCTAACGGCCTGATACGCGCCAACAAGCCTTTCTGATGGCTGCTGGCCATGCGTATTGGATAAATAAACCTGCAGCAGGCCCCCCTTCCACCAGCGCGCCTTCTCCAAATCGAAGGCAAGATGCGCCGTGGCAATACCCGCATAGCTCGAGCCCGACTTTACCCCTCCCTTAAAAGAGCTAACCCAATCTCCCTTGTATAGGATGGAGTACGTAAAAGGCGAGGCGTTTTTTGAGCCAGAATCGGCCTGCCCCCAAAGCGAATTGCAGAGCGCAAGCAGCAGTACAATAGGCGCATAATGCTTCATATCGGCGACACATTGGTTTAACTTACCCATAAATATAGCTATAAAAGGGGAATACCTACATGTTGGTATTTTAGTTTGGAGCCATTGTGGTATGCTAATATTTGAATAGTTTTGGCAAACAAAAGGTGAAAATGGCAACTAAAAGGTGGAATCAGATAGTACAGCTGCTACTCGTAGTTCTCTTTATGGGGTACTATGGAAGCACCACCCTATTTCTACACAGCCATATCATCCACGGGGAGAATGTAACCCACTCCCACCCCTTTTCTAACCCCTGCCACGGGCACTCATCCAACCAAGTACAGCAAATTTCCGAGCTCTCGACATTCCACTCGCTGGATGAGATTGCGCTGAACATTATCGAAGCGCTGCTATCGTCCATCAAGGTGGAGTATAGGAGCTTTAGCGAGATTTGCCGCTACAACGATGTGGCCATTAAGCAGCTAAGGGCTCCACCAATCCTTCTAAATAGGGCTTAGCCGATTCGAGGGCTTCCCTACCTCCCACTTACTGGCGCTATTGCTTTGCGTAGCCAATATTATGGCCATGTTACTAGCGTTATGCAGCTGCTATACCCCTACAGCAAGGGTCTAAATTGTTGTGTCAACCAGCTAAATAAGAAGGAAGTAAATGAAAAGGAATACCATCATATTCTTGCTAGTGCTGCTCGTGTTTGGGGCAGGTACAGCTAGCGCCAATAACCCCATATCGGTTGTTGGACAAATAGTAAACACCAAAACAAAGGGTAGCATCCCTTTTATAAACGTAATGATAAAGGGCACCACCATTGGCGCCATTACCGATGCCGAGGGAAAGTTCATTTTAAAGAATATTCCCAAGGGCCATCACACGCTAATCGCCTCCGGGGTAGGTTTTCGCAAGGTCGAACAGCATTTAGACGCTTTCGGGAGCAAGCCAATCGAGCTCAAAATAGAAACGGAGGAGGAAAATATATCGATGGACGAGGTCGTAGTGTCGGCCAACCGCAACGAAAGGAATAAAAAGGAGGCCCCAATCATTGTAAGCATCATCAACCCTAAGGTTTTTGAGACAACAAACTCGAACAACCTCTCGCAAGGGCTAAATTTTCAAGCTGGAGTAAGGGTTGAGAACAGCTGTCAGAACTGCGGCTTCCCACAAGTAAGAATAAACGGGCTTGATGGGCAGTATTCTCAGATTCTAATTGATAGCCGCCCGATTTTTAGCTCGCTTTCGGGGGTTTACGGGTTAGAACAGCTGCCCACTAACATGGTGGAACGCGTTGAAATAACCCGCGGAGGAGGTTCTGCCCTCTACGGATCGAATGCTGTAGGCGGAATTATCAATATTATAACCAAAGAACCCACGCGCAACCTGTTTAGCATTGCCAACAACACCATGCTGATGGATATGAAAACGCCCGATGTGAATACTATGCTCAACGCATCGCTCGTTACCAACGATTTTAAGTCGGGAATGTACATTTTTGGGATGGTGAGAAACCGCAATCACTTTGACAAGGATGGCGATGGCTTCTCGGAGCTGGGCGAAAACAAAGCTAGCACCATCGGATTCCGTGGCTACCATAAGACAAGCGACTTTAGCAAGATTACCGTGGAGTACCATAACCTTAACGAGTACCGCAGGGGTGGTAACGCGTTCGACTTACCCCCTCACATGGCCGACATAGCCGAGCAAACGCAGTACTATACCAACGGCGGGGGTGTCAAGTTCGATTTGCTGGGCAAAGATCTGAAGCAGCGCCTTAACTTATACTCCTCGTTTCAGCACAATAAGCGTTCGAGCTACTACGGAGCAGGAAAAGATCCCAACGCATACGGAAATAGCAACGACTTAACCTGGGTAGGAGGTGCGCAGTACACCAAAACCTTCGATAAGCTGATTTTTATGCCCTCGGAGCTTACGGCAGGTGCCGAATACAACTTCAATCACCTCGAAGATGACGCCCCAGGATACAATAGGTTCACCGATCAGAAGGCAAAAATAGCGAGCGTGTTTCTACAGAACGAATGGACGACAAAAAAGCTCGGCATTCTGGTTGGAGCCCGCTTCGATAAGCATAATATGGTAAAAGATGCGATTATAAGCCCCCGCATTAACCTTCGATACAACCCGTCGAGCATTTTTAACTTCAGGGCTACCTATTCGTCTGGCTTCCGTGCGCCGCAAACCTACGACGAGGATTTGCATATTCTAGCCGTTAGCGGCGAGGTGGCGCTAATCAGTAACGATCCGAACCTAAAGCCCGAAAAGTCTCATAGCTACAGCGCCTCGGTGGATATTTACCCCAACTTAGGAGGTATTAAAACCAACTTTTTGGTGGAAGGCTTCTACACGACGCTAAACGATAAGTTTGAAATAGTAGAAAGCGGTAGCGATGCCGATGGAAACATCCTTAGAAAGAAAGTTAACGGTCCTGGAGCTTACGTAACAGGGGTAAATGTGGAGGCAAAAGCTGTCTTTTCGCATCGCTTCGACGTCCAAATGGGCTACACGCAGCAACAAAGCCGCTACGAGAAGCCCTTCGACTGGTCGGGAGGTGGCGTACTAAAGCCACAGCGTAAAATGTTCCGCACTCCGGACAGCTACGGGTTCTTCTCGGCTAACTATGAGCTAACCGAGGACTTTGTAACATCGCTATCGGGCACCTATACGGGGCCAATGCTAGTCCAACACAACATTGGCTCGGTTGACCCGAACGATAGCAATAAAACGATAACCACCTTTGCCGAAAAGACTACGCCATCATTCTTCGATATGGGAATAAAGCTAGCCTATACGCTAAAAATATCTAAAGAGGTGAACCTGCAGCTAAACGCAGGCATGCAAAACATTTTTGATAGCTACCAAAAGGATTTCGATAAGGGAGCCCTACGCGACGCAAAGTACGTATACGGCCCCGCATTGCCCCGCACGCTAACCTTTGGGGCTAAGATCTTCCTATAGAAAAGAAAAACCTATAATTTCAAATTTACCTATCAGGGCGAGGAGCGGTCAGCGTGAGCTGGTACTCCTCGTCTACCTTTTTAAGGGAGGCTAACGAAATTCTATAATCGTTCCACGCTCCTTGTTAAGCATCTCGGCAGGTACTGCTGCCTGAATATGCTCTTTAAGCGTTTTAAGCATGTTTCGTTTGGCAAAACTTCGGGTAAAGGCCAATCCAACCTCGCGCAAAGGCACCATATCGACAAACGTACGCACCTGCTTGCGCTTTAAGTCGTCCAACTCCGATACCGCCAGCTCTGGGAGCAAGGTGAAGCCACCATGCCGGTCTATCATCTTCATCAGCGTGTCAAAAGAGCCGCTTTCGTACTCGAAAGGAAGCGAATGTCGCTGAGTATCGTGGTACGAGCAGAGATTAAGCACCTGCGAGCGAAAGCAGTGCCCGCTGCTGAGCAACCAAAGGTCGGGCGAGGCCAGCTCCTTAATGGCAATCTTTGACTTACCCGTAAAGTTGTGCCCCACGGAGGCGTAAACCTCTATTTGTTCGTAGAAAAGAGGCTCCTCCTTGATGGTAGCGTCGTGCAAAGGCGTTACAAGAATCCCCACGTCGAGTAAATCCTTCTTCAAAGCATCTACAATGTCGTCCGTAATCATCTCGCGAACCTTTATGGAAAGCTGCGGGTGCTTTTTAGTTAAATCGTTCATAAACAAAGGAAGTAGGTAGGGCGACAAGGAGGGAATTATCCCTATTCGAAGATCTCCGGTCACCTCCTTAAGGTGGTTAGCCACTATCGCATCGATTCCCTTTGCTTCCTGAAGAATAACGCGAGCCTGCTCGATAATTTCGACGCCCACATCGGTAGGAATTATGGGCTGCTTAGACCTGTCGAAGATCGTCACACCCAAATCGTCCTCCAACTTTTTTATTTGCATGCTAAGCGTAGGCTGCGTAACAAAACACCTGTCGGCCGCAGTCGCAAAATGGCGGTAGGTATCCACCGCAACAATATATTCGAGCTGTACTAAAGTAACCATATCTCCTTTTTTTTGATATAAGCAGCCACTAAACGCAGCTGCAATGCAATGATATTCTGCAAATATAATTTATATCTATCGACATATAAATATTATCGATTTGATTTATATCACAACCCATCGTATGTTTGTATCGTAAAACAGAACAAGAAGCTAGAAACTTAAAAATAATCAACCATGAACACAAATCTTAATTCAATCGGACTAGATAAAAATCTAGCGCAGCAATTGGCTGGCGGACTAAATGAACTACTTGCTAGCTACCAAATTTTTTACCAAAACCTGCGAGGCTTTCACTGGAATATCAGAGGAGAGAAGTTTTTTGAGCTCCATCTGAAATTTGAAGAGCTGTACAACGATGCAATTCTAAAAATAGACGAGGTTGCAGAACGAATACTTACTTTGGGAAATACACCCCTACATTCTTACAGCGACTACATCAAGACTTCATTCATTGCAGAGGCTAAAAACCTAAGCGATGCAAAATCTACCCTAGATACAACTCTAAATAACTTCCAAACATTGCTTATTAAGCAACGCGAGCTGCTTAAAGTTGCTCAAGAAGCGGGAGATGAAGGTTCGGTAACGCTTTTAAGTGACTACATCTCGCAACAGGAGAAGACAGTGTGGATGCTATCGGCATACCTCAATAAGTAAACAAGAACAATCAAAAAATAAAAAAATTACGATCATGTCAAACAGAATTTTAAGTGTAGGAAGCAAGCTTCCTGAATTTAGCAAGACCGCAGTAGTATCTCTAGAACATGGTAAGGAGTTTGCAACCATCACTTCAGAAGATCACAAGAAGGCAGGCAAATGGCTAGTGCTATTTTGGTGGCCAAAAGATTTCACCTTTGTTTGTCCAACCGAAATTGCTGAGTTTAATAAAGCCTACGGCGAGTTTGCCGACCGCGATACAGAACTTGTAGGTGCATCCACCGACTCTGAATTCGTACACCTTGCATGGCGCAACAACCACAGCGACCTAAAAGGGCTTAAATTCCCAATGCTAGCTGATACCTCAAAGTCTCTAGCCGAAGAGCTAGGAATTCTAGAGGCAAATGAGAAGGTTGCCTACCGCGTAACCTACATTGTAGACCCTGAAGGAACAATTCGTTTTGTTAGCGTAAACGATCTAAGCGTAGGACGTAACGTTAAAGAGGTAATTAGAGTGCTAGATGCGCTTCAAACCGATGAGCTATGCCCATGTAACTGGGAAAAAGGTCAAGATACCATTAAGCTATAACCACATAAAAAGATTGGGGGGCTTTAAAAGCCCCCCTTCTACAACTAAAAGCAACCAAACTCAAATAGACAAGCCCTTTTTTGCTACCTAGAGTATTAGATGTAGCACCCAAAATGAATACCAACAACCAATAAAACTAAAAGAAGATGTACAACGAAACCGCACTAGAATTACTAAACGACCTTGAACTAAGCGCTGATAAAAGCTATCCTGCACTAGAAACTCTAAGTGAAAGCAGCACAAAATACCTTAGAGATCTTAAGGTGAACCTAAAAACAGCCCTTTCATCCGAAAATTTAGGAGAGAAAGATGCCCTACTTACGGCTTATGCCGTTGCTGTTAATGCCAAAAACGCTCCGCTTCAGGAGGCCTTCAAAAAAAGAGCAACAGCAGCAGGTGCAAACACCGAAGAGGTTGCTGAAGCTGCGGCAGTAGCATCCTTACTAAGTGCCAACAACATTTTATACCGATTCCGCCACTTCTGCGACAATAAAAAATATAGCGATATGCCTGCGCGCATCCGCATGAACATAATGATGAGCCCTGTGTTGGGCAAAGAACTTTTTGAGCTAATTAGTCTTGCAGTTTCTGCGGTGAATGGCTGCCAAGCATGCGTTAACTCGCACGAACATTCGGTTCGCGAGTTAGGTGCTAGTGAAGATAGAGTTTTTGATGCAATAAGAGTTGCTGCCATCGTGGTATCTGTAGACAGAATCATTGCCTAAAAGTGTTAGTTAATTAAGGGTGAATGGAGGGCTCTTGCGAGAGCTCTCCATTTTTTATAAAAATTTTGATCGTAAATAATAAGCTAAATAATAATGTTAGCCCCCAATAAACACCTACCATTTGCCTACGTAACTGTTTAATATATCAACAATTCAAACTAATAAGTTATCTTTGCGTCCATTAAGAATAGCGGTTAATGAAGAACATAAGAAACTTTTGTATTATAGCCCATATCGACCATGGTAAAAGCACCTTGGCTGACAGACTTCTACAGGCTACCCACACGCTTAGCGATAGGGAGTTCCAAAACCAAGTTCTAGACAACATGGATTTGGAGCGCGAAAAGGGTATTACCATTAAGAGCCATGCCATCCAAATGGAATACATCCATGGTAATGAAACCTACATCCTAAACCTAATCGATACCCCTGGCCACGTAGACTTTTCGTACGAGGTATCACGCGCAATAGCGGCTTGCGAGGGTGCTCTCCTGATTGTTGATGCAACCCAAGGAATTCAAGCGCAAACCATCTCTAACCTTTACCTTGCCTTAGACCACAACTTGGAAATCATTCCTGTAATCAACAAGATTGACATGGAAGCGGCAATGGTTGAGGAAGTAACCGATCAAATTGTTGACCTTATTGGGTGCAAACCTGAAGATATCATCCCAGCCAGTGCCAAAACAGGTGTTGGAGTCCCTGAAATACTGGAGGCTATTGTAAATAGGGTCCCTGCGCCTACTGGAGATGCTGAAGCCCCACTCCAAGCGCTTATTTTTGACTCCGTATTCAACTCTTTCCGTGGTATCATTGCCTACTTTAAGGTTGTGAATGGAGTAATTCGCCAAGGGGAGAAAGTGAAATTTTTCAACACAGGGCACGAATACATCGCAGATGAAGTTGGCGTTCTTAAAATGAAAATGCATCCACGACAAGAGCTCCGTGCTGGAGATGTGGGCTACATCATTTCGGGAATAAAAGCCTCAGCCGAAGTTAAAGTAGGAGATACCATCACCTCTGTTGGAAACCCTTGTAAAAAAGCAATTGATGGCTTTGAGGATGTTAAACCAATGGTATTTGCAGGCCTATATCCTGTAGATTCGGATGACTACGAGGATCTACGCTCCTCGCTCGAAAAGCTGCAGCTTAATGATGCATCGCTTACCTTCGAACCTGAATCGTCGCTTGCTCTTGGCTTCGGCTTTCGTGCAGGTTTCCTAGGCCTTCTTCATATGGAGATCATCCAAGAACGCTTGTACCGCGAGTTTGACATGGATGTTATCACCACCGTTCCAAACGTTTCCTATAAAATCCATACAACTAAAGGAGATTTGGTGGAGGTTCATAACCCATCGGGATTACCAGCCCCAACCCTTATCGATTTTATTGAGGAGCCAACTATACATGCCCAAGTGATTACAAAAACAGAGTACCTTGGCGCTATCATGAAGCTATGTATTGACAAGAGAGGGATTCTTCGTAACCAGGTTTTCCTATCTACCGATCGTGTTGAAGTAAACTTTGACATGCCTCTAAGCGAAATCGTTTTTGATTTTTACGATAAGTTAAAAAGTATTTCACGTGGCTACGCTTCGTTCGACTACTACTTAAATGGATATCAGCAGGCAACTCTTGTAAAATTAGACATCTTACTAAACGGAGAGCCCGTAGATGCACTTTCCTGCCTAATCCACCGCGATAATGCCTATGATTTTGGTCGAAAAATGTGCGAAAAGCTGAAGGATTTGATCCCTCGACAACAGTTCGACATTGCAATTCAGGCCGCAATCGGGGCTAAAGTGATTGCTCGCGAAACAATTAAAGCCTTGCGCAAAGATGTTACAGCAAAATGTTATGGTGGAGATATCTCGCGTAAACGCAAGCTTCTAGAAAAACAGAAAAAAGGGAAGAAAAGAATGCGCCAAGTTGGCAATGTTGAAGTACCACAACAAGCCTTCCTTGCAGTTCTCAAGATGGGAGATTAATCATATTTCTAATAAAAAAAGCCGTTGTTTATGCAACGGCTTTTTTATATCTAGTTTCTTTTATAGCATCGTACCCAATCTATAATAAAGTCATTCGCTATTTTACCGCTCGGTTTCTTTTGAACCCCCGAAGAAAAAACTAAGTAAAGAGGAGTATCTGGCAGATTATTGCTCATTTTCTTTACAACAACTCCATTTATCAACCATTTTAGATCTTTTTTTCCCCACTCCAATCCAACAATATAGGTATTCTCTTTCAGTAGGTCAGAAGACACCTTTGACTGATTTACCTCTTTTATTCCATTAATCACACCCAATTCAAGGTTTTGATTAATTTTAAAAACGTTCAAATGAGGGGTTGCGTTGTCTCCAATCATCCAGAAAGCGTTGTATACTCCATCAATTCTAGAGAACGTTACCTTAGCCTCAAATCGGCCATAACGCTGCCGAAAACTATGCCCTGTATTAATAATACCAGATGTAAAATCACATTTCTTGGGAATAAACCCGAATTTCTTATCCCAAGCCATTCCTGCGTGAGATCCCTCCTCCGTTTTGATAATCAATCGCCCATTTTTGACGTGAAGATTTTGGCCTTCCGTATAATGATGGAATTCCTCAGAATGCGAATATCCTTTCCCTATCAGCTTATCTCCCCAAAAGTATTTAGGGAGCCATCTATCCTGGTTGATACTGTTACCGTCAAAGTTATCGGCAAATGTCTCCTCCATCTTAATCATCCGAGAAACTTGTGATGATTTTGCTAGTTTTTTATAGCGCCTCCATTCATCCGATTTTTCAATGTTTTTCAACCTTACCTGAGAGGCTCTTTGCTCATTTTTTGAGGAATATTTCTTCCCTTTCAACTCCACATATTCCTTCCACAAATTTCCTTCCGGAAATTGTTGAAAAAAAATTACATCCTCCCAACTCTTCTGAAGCTTAGCCTCATACTGTAGAGTTGAGGGAATGTATCCCAACTTCAGCTTTAACGCCAAAGAAATATTTCCAAAAAGATTGCCCATATCCTTTAAGCCAACTTTTATTTTGGCTTAAATGTAAGCAAGTTTTAGGATTGATAAAAATCAATCCTAAAACTTTTTCTTGAGGCTAGCCAATCAGCTTAAAGCCTTTACCACGGATATTCAAAATTTGAATAGAAGGATCTTCCTTTAAGTACTTTCTTAACTTTGTGATATACACATCCATACTACGTGCATTGAAGTAGCTATCGTCAGACCAAATAGTCTTGAGAGCAAAGTTACGATCAAGCACCGCATTACGGTTAATACATAAAAACTTAAGAAGTTCAGATTCTTTTGCAGTAAGCTTCTGGTCAATACCACCATGCCCTAAGATTTGCTTAGTTGCATCAAAGGTGTATGCACCTAGGACAAACTGATCTTGACTCGCAACACCACCAGCACCCTTTGTTCTGCGAAGAATAGCCTCAATTCTATACTGAAGTTCTTCTATGCTAAATGGCTTTGTCATGTAGTCATCTGCACCTACCGAAAATCCTTCAAGCACGTCTTCTTTCATCGACTTTGCTGTAAGGAAGAGAATAGGTACCTTGTCGTCAATCATACGAATATCTTTTGCGACAGAAAAACCATCCTTAATAGGCATCATAACATCCAATATTACGATGTCGTACTTGTTGTTTTTAAAGCCGTCAAAAGCTTTTTCTCCATCAACAAATAGATCTGTTTGATAACCTTTGGCGTTCAGATACTCCTTTAGTAACATACCAAGGTTTTCATCATCTTCTGCTAAAAGAACCTTTGCCTTGTTTTCCATTTCTATACAGGTTTAATTGTTACTTAGTTCACTTTTAAATGGTATGTAGATGCTGAAGGTACTCCCCATGCCCATTTCACTATCGGCCCAGATACGTCCTCCATGCGCTTCAACAATCTTTTTTACGTAACTCAGTCCTAAGCCAAATCCCTTAACGTTATGAACATTTCCGGTTGGGACTCGGTAAAACTGCTCAAATATGCGTTTCAAGTTCTCCTTGCTAATCCCGATTCCGTTATCTTGCACTTCTATAACGAGACCAGCATCCTTATTGTATGTACTCAACCTTATTTTAGGTTTTTCCTTACTGTACTTTAACGCATTGTCCAACAAGTTAGCTATAATATTTGTAATATGCACCTCATCTGCCAAAATTATATGTTTTTCTGCCAAAAGAGACCGTTCTAGTACTGCCCCTTTACTATTCAGCTGCAGCTGCATGTTATCACAAACCTTACTTGCTATTTGATGTACATTTATTTCTTTTTCTTTCAATTTCAGCTTGCCCTTATCAAAGATTGCCATCTGTAGCACCTTTTCGACAAGAAATCCTAACCTTTTACTTTCATCACCAACTATCTTCGAAAGATAGTCATAATTTTTTGCCGAACTTGGTAAATTTTTGTCCTGCAGCATCTGAGCAGCAAGCGAAATTGTAGATATTGGCGTTTTTAGTTCGTGCGTCATATTGCTAACGAAATCGTTTTTAATTTCGGATAGCTTCTTTTGTTTAAATATAACAAGTAAAGTTAGAGAAAAGGCAAAAATTATGATTAAAGTTAATCCAACCGACACTAAAGCTAAAATAGCCATTGACCTAAAGGCTACTTTTTGCGTATTTGGAAAGTTAACATGCAGGAAAGATGTCTTTCGGTAGCCTTCAGGAGAAAGCTGCTGATGTATCGGCAGAGCGTCCTTCGGGTTTCGGGTAAAATTATCCGTCATAAAAATAACATTCGCACCCTCATCTGTAACTGCAAATTCAAATGGGATCTTAATTCCCCTATCTTTTAGCTCTTTTTTTATCAAAGAGTCGAGCTGTTGCTTTGAAACTCGCTGCGTAATAGGCTCTTCAATGCGAATCAGCTTATCAATAGTTTCTGTGATAAAAACTGTTTTCCTTCTATACTTTTCATTTAGAGGAAAGCTCATTCTATCTCCATCTAACCTATCCGATATTTTACTATCAAAATTATATACGCTACTAATTAGGCTACTTGCCGCATTGCTGTCACCAATTGTACCCTTGATTTGCTTTATAAACCGAGCGGAATCTTTCGGATCAACACTATATATTTTTTCGTTTTTGCTTATTGTTCTTATAGAAGATCGCGTTTTTTTTATGATGTCGTACTGATCTTCAGAAAAAGGGTTAACCCCTTCTTTGCTTGAATATGGAGAAATAGAGCGCTGTGTTTGGCTAAGTATCTCACTTTGCTGAACATTTTGAACGACTTGCCGAATTACGTTATCGAGCTGATCCTCCAACTCGTCTTCCTTTATTTTAAGAGAATTCTGAATCCAGATTGTTTGAACGAGTATCAATCCTACAGAACTTAAAAATATAATGGAAATTAAAAGCCAAATTTGTTTTTTGTTCATAATCAAGAGCCAGCTAAATGCTATTAATTTAACTTTTAAATCTACAAAACCATTTGATTTTTTGCTACCATGTAAAGGTAGTAAGGTAAAAATAGTTACAACTTTAGCTTAAGCTATAAAAAAAGTTCAAACTGCTAAAATAAACTAAGCAAATTTTGTACCGCTTTCGACTGATCTTCTACTAGAATTGCCGTAATCACGCCAGGGACCTTTCTTATCTTAGCAACAAGGGCCTTTACTTGCTCCTCGTCAACACTCTTAAGACCTAATATAAAATCGAATTTCTTATGTTTGGGTAGCAAGAGCCCTCCATTTTCCAGCTTATTTGAAAGCAATATTGCCCAATTAGGATCAGGACTTAGATAAATATCAACTTCACTTAAAGATGAACTATCGGTTGAATTCGAAACATAACGGCTAAAGTTGGTGGATAGTTCGGCATTAAGTAACCAACTTAGCCGAAACTCATTTTCTGACGAGCATATTGCTACCAGCGTTACAGGATCAGAAGGAGAGTCTGTTAGCTTAATTTTTCGGATAATTTTCGTTTCTGCATTCTTACCAGCCATTATCTACTAGTTGAGATTCAAAGAGAGATGGTCTGCAATCGAATTAAGAGCCTCCCTCGCAGCATTCTGTTCTGCTTCTTTTTTTGATTGCCCTATTCCGCGACCTAAAACGTATGAACCTAACAGAATGCTAACCGTAAAGGTAATCGTCTTTACCTCTTCTGCAAACGATTCGTTATATTCAAACGCCAATTCCTTCTTATTTTTTTGTCCCCACTCAATTAGTCGGCTTTTGAAATCGGTTTCGGTGTTTTCTAAACTCGCAAAATCGATATGCTTGCTTATAAACTTAATGATAAGTCCCTTGGTGTAGGTAAATCCTTTGTCCAAATATATGGCACCAATTAAGGCCTCTAGCGCATCTCCATATATGTGTTTTACCTGATGGTTAGGATTGGTATGTAAAACCAGTAAGGATGGGATCCCTATGTCTATAGATAGCTGGTTTAAGGTAGAGCGGCTTACTACTTTTGCCCTCATTTTAGTAAGAAAACCTTCGCTTCTTCCAGCATAGTTTTCGTACAAATAGTCGGCTACTATTAAATCCAAGACGGCATCACCCAAAAATTCCAATCTTTCGTTATGTATAACTGGATGGTGGCTATTCAATACCGACTTATGGGTTATAGCAACTTTATAAAGAGAAATGTTTGAAGGGTAAAGATCAAACATATTCTTCAACGCCAAGTACAACTTTTTGTCCTTAGAAAATGTGACCTTTACCGGATGTAGAAACCTTTTAAACAAATGCTACTTTGTATGTTTCTTTAGAATTACAGTCGAGTTATGTCCTCCGAAGCCGAAAGTGTTGCTTAAAGCATAATTTACCACACGCTTCTGGGCTACATTCAACGTATAGTTCAATTCTGGATCTAACTCAGGATCAAAACTTACATTATTAATTGTTGGAGGAACTGTATCTGTCGTAATAGCAAAGATACAAGCAAGCGCTTCAACAGCACCAGCAGCACCTAAAAGGTGTCCGGTCATAGATTTTGTTGCGCTGATATTCACAGATTTTGCATGATCGCCGAACACATCTTTCACTGCTTTAATTTCAGCAATATCACCTAAAGGTGTCGAAGTACCGTGCACATTGATATAGTCAATATCTGTAGGCAAAATATCAGCATCTTGAAGTGCCATACGCATAGAATTGCTAGCCCCTAATCCCTCTGGATGAGGAGCCGTCAAGTGGTAAGCGTCAGCAGTCATACCACCACCTAGAACTTCAGCATAAATCTTTGCACCACGGGCCACTGCATGCTCGTACTCTTCGAGTACTAGCGCACCAGCGCCTTCTCCCATCACAAAACCATCGCGGGTCGAATCAAACGGGCGAGATGCTGTTTTATACTCATCATTTCTGGTAGATAGCGCTTGAAGTGCGTTAAATCCGCCAACACCAGCCTCATTAACGGTTGCTTCAGAACCACCTGTTATCATTATGTCTGCTCTTCCCATACGAATTGCGGTGAAGGCGTCAATGATAGCGTGGTTAGATGATGCGCAAGCAGAAATCGTGCTGTAGTTTGGTCCACGGAAGTTATACTTCATCGAAATGTGGCCAGCAGCAATATCTGCAATCATCTTTGGTATAAAGAAAGGGTTGAATCGAGGGTTTTCTCCTCCCTCGACAAAGCCCTTTACTTCTTGGTAAAAGGTGATAATACCACCAATACCAGAACCCCAAATAACACCTGCTCTGTCAGGATTGATTGTTTCAACGCTAAGGCCAGAGTCTCCAAACGCTTCCTCAGAAGCCACAAGAGCATACTGAGCGTAGAGGTCTAACTTCTTAACTTCCTTCCGGTCGAAGTGGTTATTTGGATCGTAATTCTTAACAACGCCAGCAAATTTTGTTTTAAACTTGGATGTATCGAAAGAGGTGATCAGTTCGACTCCACTAACGCCTTTTTCAAGATTAGCGAAATATTCCTCAACTGAATTACCTAACGGGTTGATGGTTCCAATACCAGTAACTACAACTCTTCTTAATTCCATACGTCCAAGTTTTATAACAAAATTTTCTGCTTAATTCTTCCTTCTTACTTTACGTGTTGCTCGATGTAAGAAATTGCATCGCCAACAGTTCCGATTTTTTCAGCATCCTCATCTGGAATAGAAATGCTAAATTCCTTTTCGAATTCCATGATTAGCTCAACAGTGTCAAGCGAGTCTGCGCCTAGATCATTGGTAAAGCTAGCGGCTGGAACAACTTCATTCTCGTCTACGCCAAGCTTCTCAACGATGATAGCCTTAACTTTTGATGCGATATCAGACATAACGGTAAATTTTGATTAGTACTGAATTTGACCTTAAAAATAACTTCGCAAAGAAAAACATTTTTTCTAAAATCGAAATCGCTCTCTTTTCGAAATTCGGGGACAAATGTATAACTTTTTGTTCTTATTTTTGTCAAACCAATTTGTATTTTTTACTTCACTGGCACTTTTAGTGCTGAAAATCAATCCAGAATGAAGAGAATTGCCGTTTTTGCATCGGGTTCGGGAAGCAACACAGAGAATATTGTTAAATTTTTCAGGAATAATGATTTAGCTCGTGTTACCATTATTCTTTCCAATAAAAAGGATGCGTACGTGCTAGAAAGAGCTCAACAGCTAGGCGTTCCTTCGATCTCCTTTAACCGCGAAGATTTCTACAACAGCAATAAAATTGTTCGCACTTTAGAAGAACAAGGAATTGATATGGTTGTGCTTGCCGGCTTTTTATGGCTGGTTCCTCAATCTTTAATTGATAAATACGACGGCCGAATTGTAAATATACACCCTGCGCTACTACCCAAATATGGTGGTAAAGGCATGTTTGGAATGAACGTTCACAATGCAGTTGTTGCAGAAAAGGAGACAGAAACGGGCATAACAATTCATTACGTAAATGGCAGATACGACGAAGGGAACGTTATCTTTCAAGCCAAAGTTTCCGTTAACCCTAGCGACACTCCAGAAATGGTTGCCGACAAAGTGCATCACCTTGAGTACGAACATTTCCCCAAGATAGTAGAAAAGCTCATCGCTACGTTGTAGGATGAGCTTACTATATCTATTTTAACAATCTCAAAAGGCTATCTCGATGCGCAGAAAACGCTGCCATATTAACCGATTTTATAGGTTTTTCTGGCGGAGCTTGTACCTTTAACGGATTAATTGGGATTCCTCCCTTCCACATTCTAAAATCAAGATGAGGGCCTGTTGCATAACCTGTTGATCCAACATAGCCAACAACCTGTCCCTGACGAATTCGGCTACCAGAACGAATTCCACTGGCAAATCTACTTAAGTGCATGTAACTCGATGTGTATACCGAGTTATGCTTAATCTTTAGCATATTCCCAGCACTACCGCTGTAAGCCTTAGCAACAACAACTCCGCTTCCTATCGAAACAACAGGCGTTCCCGTAGGTGCCGCATAATCGATTCCATGGTGAGGACGAACTATTTTTAGAACTGGATGCATACGGCGGTTACTGTAACCTGATGTTATTCGAGAAAATTTCAGAGGTGCCTTCAAGAAGGCCTTCTTTAGGCTTTCACCTTTCTCGTTCCAGTAGGAATTTAAGCTATCTTGCATGAATAAGAATGCATAAAAATCCTTACCAAGATGGTTGAAAACTGCAGCATAAATTTTTCCGACACCAATTGAAGTCGAATCTACGTACATCTCATCGTATACAACCTTAAAGTGATCGTCCTTCTGAAGTCCAAAAAAGTCAACCTCCCAAGCATATATTTCAGAAAGTTCCAACGCGAGCCCTGTATTTAGCTTAGATTCCGCGATTGCGTTCCATAAGGAAGACTTTATAGTAGCCTCACCAACCCTTCTTACAATACGAACAGGCTTTTGTGCAACGTCAACCTTTAACTTGCCTTTAAATGAAAACACTACATACTGAATGGGCGTTATTTCGTAAACCCAGTACGCCAAACTCTGCGTAGAATCTGGCGATACAAACGCTTTATAGGTATTTCCGACACGTATAGAACGCAAATCGAACTTGCCTTCAGAAAGTTTCCCTATGCTATCAACTTGGCTGGGGGTAACACCTAAATCGCCAAGAATCTGAGATAGATTTTGGCCCGGTGCAACTTCGCCGGTAACCACCGTAAACGAATCGACTGGAATACCATACTCCAGCACAACAGGAGGAATTACCTTCTCCCTAAACCAATGCTCCTCTATTTCCTGAATAACAGGCCACAATACGATAGATGCAGCCAATAAAATAACAAAAGAAAGAGCCGTAATTGTTACGGCTCTTTTATTCTTGAACTTTTGTAGAATGCTCATAAAATCCGATTAACGGGCCAAAGATAAAATTACTTGGCTTTAATCGTATCAAATCCTTTGCCAAAAACACCCATTGCATTCACCACGGATATAAATGCATTCGGATCTTCCTGCTTACAAATCTTATACACCTGATTTGCTTCAAACTTTCTGACAAGCACCATCACTATTTTTTGATCCTCCTTCGAGTACCAACCCTGACCATTTAGAACAGTGACCCCACGTTGTACTTCGTTCGAAAGCCTGTCGGCAATAACTTGGTAATTCTTCGAAACAACAAACATCTGTACCGATTGGCGGGTTCCTTGTAGCACCATATCAAGCGTTACAGACACAATACCAACGCTGATGTAGCCATATACTACCGACGTAAAATCCTTAAGCACGAAGTAGGATGTACCTATTATTATTACGTCGCAAAGCAGGATAACCCTACCTATTGACACATTACGATACTTGTTAATTATCATCGCAATGATATCCGTACCGCCAGAAGAGCCTCCCTGAGTGAAAACGGTTCCCAAACCTATACCACAAAGTCCACCTCCAATTATTGTTGCAAGCAGCCTATCGGTTTCCACATTTAGTGGCGATTCGGTTACAAGCTGCTGCCCGATCCAAAGAAAAAAGGAGGTCATTAGGATTCCGATCAGCGATTTAAAGCCAAACTTCCCTCCCAAGACTTTAATCCCAAGATATAGCAGTACAACGTTAATGATTAGGTAGCTGTAGGCGATCTTAAAGCCACCGTCGGCTTCTCCTCCGGTTGCATAGAAGATAAGGGCACCAACGCCGCTTATACCACCACCAACAAGCTTGGCAGGAATTAGGAAGGCTGTCCAGCCCAGCGAATACAACGCCAAGCCGAACGCCATTACAAGATAACTTTTAAACTCCGACCAAATGGTTTGTGCGTTTAAATAGCTCTTCATAGTATTATTTTATATAACGATGTTGACAATCTTTCCGGGGACAACAATCACCTTCTTCGGAGCCTTACCTTCCAAGAATTTGGCAGCTTGCTCATCGGCAAGAACGGCCTCTTCAATCTGCTTAGGGTTAAGGTTAAGCGGTAAATTCTTCTTAAACCTAAGCTTTCCGTTAAAAGAAACTGGATACTCAAAGCTGGTTTCCACCAAATACTCCTCGTTATGAACAGGATATTTGGCGTCGTTTATTGTGGTGGCATTACCCAATAGCGACCAAAGCTCCTCCGTAATATGAGGTGCGAAAGGAGAAAGCAGCACGGTTAGTGGCTCCAATATTTCGCGCTTGTTGCACTTGCTTTCGGTTAGCTCGTTTACGCAAACCATAAAGGCCGATACGGAGGTGTTGAACGAGAAGTTCTCGATATCCTCACGAACCTTCTTGATGGTCTTATGCAAAGCTTTTAGCTCGTCGGCAGTTGCCTTTTCGGCGGTCACCTCGAAGTTCCCCTCGTTGGTGAAGAACAAGCGCCAGAACTTACGCAGGAAACGGTAAACGCCGTCTATTCCCTTGGTATCCCAAGGCTTCGACTGCTCCAATGGGCCAAGGAACATTTCGTACATACGAAGCGTATCAGCGCCATATCTCTCTACAATATCATCGGGATTTACCACGTTGAACATCGACTTTGACATCTTCTCAACGGCCCATCCGCAAACATACTTGCCATCCTCCAGCTCGAACTCGGCGTTGGCAAACTCTGGACGCCAATTCTTGAATGCCTCAACATCCAAGATATCGTTGCTTACGATGTTTACGTCAACGTGAATTTCCTGCGTTTGGTAGCTATCTTTTAGTCCTAACGAAACAAACTTATTGGTTCCCTGAACACGGTACACAAAGTTCGAGCGACCTTGAATCATCCCCTGGTTAATCAGCTTTTTGAAGGGCTCCTTCTCCACCACGTAGCCGTGATCGTAAAGGAACTTGTTCCAAAAGCGCGAGTAGATAAGGTGACCGGTTGCGTGCTCGGTTCCGCCAATGTACAGGTCGACATTGCGCCAGTACTCGTTGGCCTCTTTAGACACCAACGCTTTATCGTTGGTTGGATCCATGTAGCGAAGGTAGTAGGCCGACGACCCAGCAAAGCCCGGCATGGTACTAAGCTCGAATGGGTAGCCATCTTCAGTTTGCCAGCTTTTAGCGCGACCAAGCGGTGGCTCGCCAGTTTCGGTTGGTAGGAAGGCATCAACTTCGGGCAACTCCAAAGGTAGCTTGTCGAGGCTAACAGGATAGGGCATTCCGTCTTTAAAGTAAATTGGGAATGGCTCGCCCCAGTAGCGCTGACGGCTAAAGATGGCATCGCGCAGGCGATAGTTAATCTGACGTTTTCCGATACCGCGCGACTCTACCTCGTCGATGGCGCGGGTTACGGCCTCCTTCACATCGAGCCCGTTTAGGAAGTCGGAGTTAACCAGCTTACCTTCCTTGGCGTCGTAGCTTTCGTTGGTGATGTCGCCACCCGAAACCACCTCGATGATGTCGATACCAAAGTGCTTAGCAAAGGCGTAGTCGCGGCTGTCGTGTGCCGGAACGGCCATAATAGCCCCAGTACCGTAGCCAATAAGCACGTAGTCGCTTAAGTATATTGGAATTTGTTTTCCGTTGAAAGGATTGATGGCGTAGGCACCCGTAAACTGACCGCTTACGCGCTTTGCCTCCATCATGCGCTCGCGTTCGCTGCGCTTCTTAGTCTCCTCGATATAATTCTTTACCGCCTCGGCGTACTCTGGAGTAGTTAGCTCGCCTACCATCTCGTGTTCTGGAGCCATTACCATAAAGGTAACGCCAAAAATGGTGTCGGGGCGGGTGGTAAATATTTCCAGCTTCTTATCAGTTCCTTCCAAGTCGAAGAACATTTGAGCACCCTGCGAACGTCCAATCCAGTTACGTTGGATTTCCTTTAGCGAGTCGGTCCAATCGATGGTTTCCATCTCGTCGAGCAGGCGCTGCGCATACGCCGAAACGCGTAGCGACCACTGGCGCATCTTACGCTGAACAACGGGGAATCCCCCACGAACTGAAAGACCATCCTTCACCTCGTCGTTGGCCAGCACGGTTCCGAGCTCGGCGCACCAGTTTACCATGGTATCGGCCAGATAGGCGATACGGTACTGCATAAGAATTTCCTGCTGCGCCACCTCGGGCATAGAGGCCCACTCGGCAGCCGAGAATTTGGTCACCTCGCCGCAAGCAGCATCAACCGTAAGGTTGCCGTTAGCCTTAAACGCCTCTACCAAGTTGGCAATAGGCTCGGCCTTTTGCGACTGGTTGTTGTAGTAGCTCTCAAACATCAGAATGAAAGCCCACTGTGTCCACTTGTAGTACGACGGATCGCAGGTGCGGTACTCGCGGCTCCAGTCGTACGAGAAGCCGATTTTATCGAGCTGCTCGCGGTATCTTTTAATGTTGATATCGGTGGTGATGGCCGGATGCTGTCCGGTTTGTATGGCGTACTGCTCGGCAGGAAGCCCAAAGGCGTCGTAGCCCATAGGATGAAGTACGTTGTAGCCTTCTAAACGTTTGAAACGCGAGTAAATATCCGATGCAATATATCCCAGCGGGTGACCAACGTGCAGCCCTGCCCCGGAAGGGTAAGGAAACATGTCCAGCACGTAGTACTTAGGCTTCGAAGCATCCACATCAACCTTGTAGGTCTTATTTTCGCGCCAGCGTTGCTGCCACTTCTTCTCTATATCGACAAAATTGTACTCCATAAACTATGTAATTACTCTTTTACAAGGCGAAAGTAGTAAAAAGATGGCAGAATAAAGATCGAACGCCCGTAAAAGCGACAGGTAGAGAGCCCCTTTTTGGCCGATAATTATTGCCATAAAAAACCCGCACATGCCAGAAGCATGCACGGGACCAAATCTAAATTTTACTATATGATCAGAAACCTACAATCTCACATTCGTGCTTATCGAGGGCCAGCTTTGCCAGCTGACGGAACTCGGAGTACCAGCGCTGCAGCTCGCCGAAGGCATCGTCGCGCTCGCTGGTAGCAATGTGCGCCTCTCCGCTCTCCCTTATCTGCTCCTGGTTGGCCTCTACAGCCTGCTCCACCATCTTTTGGGCGGCCTCCAAGTCGGCAGCCTTGATGTTGAACTTTTCGAAACGTTCTAGGATTACCGGACTCTTTAGCGCGTTGGCGTAAAAGTCTATCCTACGCTGCGCCCAGTTATGGAACGAAGTTTTATCAAGATTCTCGACGCCCAGCTGCGCAAGCAGCCCCTTCTCCTTAATGGCCAGCTTAGAAATTTTATAGATTACCTTAAAACGTACATCGGCCACCTCGAAGAGCTGGTTGCTGCGTGCAGTAGCGTTGCGCTGCTCGCCTACCTCGCGCAGCTGCCGCTGCGTTTTTGCCGAAGCATCCGTCACCAAACGTTTACCCTCGGCCAACGATTGTTCGTCAAAACCAAAAGTTGTCAACTTTTGAGCAATTACAGGGTTAGCCTCAACGTTGGTAATCGATGTCCCCGCTTGCTGTAGGATTTCGTCCTTTGTCTTATAACCTGACATAGCTGCTATCTTTAAAAGTTATTTGGGTGGTCTACCTTCCGGTAAACTTTTACTATATGCTAACCTTAAGCTGACACTCAACCGAGCACCAGCGCCTCGTTGCGGAGCCGACATTTGGCCAGCGCCCAACGTAAAACGACTTCGACCATTCAGAAGGTGGAATCTGCCAGCCAGAAAATGGTGTCTGCCAACCAACCAATCTTTTCTGCCCGCCAGAAGGAGGCGTCTGCCTGCCAACCTGCTACCTCAGCCCTTCGGGAAATGGTTTCAACCTGCCAACCTGCCACCTCTGCCAGCCGGAAAAAGGGTTCCACCTCCCGGCAAGCAACCTCTGCCAGCCTACCTGCTGCCTCTGCCAAGCACCTAAGCTCTTCTTCCTACAGCACGGTTGCATCAACCATTTTAACCGCTATTTCAAAAACCACTAAAGCTAATTTATGGCGACATCCTCACAAAGTCAAGATTTTATTACACTTTTTCATCCCAAAGGCAACATTTTCGTCAAAAAAACTTTCGAATAGCGCAAGCATGCACTCTTATTGGCCTCAAAAAAACATTTTCGCTAAATTGTGGTTAACTTAAAAGCGGCATAAACCTGCTGAGATAAACCAACGTTGTACCATTAAATTCCATAGATATGAGCTTTATTAATGAATTTAAAAACTTTATCGCCAAAGGCAACGTGATAGATCTTGCCGTAGCGGTAGTAATTGGGGGCGCCTTTGGGCAAATTGTGACATCGGCCGTAAACGACCTGCTGATGCCCATCATCGGCGCAGTTATTGGCGGAATCGACTTTACATCGTTCAAGATTACGCTTAAGGAGGCCATGGTGGCGGCAGACGGCAGCATTGCCAAACCGGCTGTTACCATGAACATCGGCAACTTTATTCAGGTTACGGTAAACTTCCTGCTCATCGCCCTATTCATATTTTTAATGCTTAAGGGGCTTATGAAGCTGAAAAAGCAGAAGGAGGAGGCACCAGCGGCTCCACCTGCACCTAGCGCAGAAGTTACGCTGCTCACCGAAATTAGAGACTTGCTAAAAGAGAAATAGCGATTGGTATGATACGCAAAAAGGGGGATTCGGCATGCCGAATCCCCCTTTTTATTATGTGTAAGCTAGAACGGAACAGCTACCCGAAAGGTAACGTTTCGGCCCATGTTGTACACCCCCGATCGGCCGGTAGCCAAATTTTCGGGTGCATACTTTAGCCGGCTGAGATGGCTTTGGTAGGCCCTATCGGTAAGGTTGTTTACCCCTACCTGCAAGGATGCTCGGGTGATTCCCTTTCGAATCAGATCGACACCCAGCACCGCATTAAGCAGCACGTACGATGGCGTGCGGGTTTCGGTGTTAAACGCCGTATAAACGTTATTTTGGGCAAAGGTACTCTCCACGTCGAACATAAAGAAGCCATTACCCAAACCGCGGGCAACCTTGCGTGCCTCGAACCTGATGGAGGATAGCAGCCTTGGCGCAGGTGTAAACGGAAGGTACTTCGAGGTGTCTGGCTGATCCTTTAACCGAGCTAGAACGTACGAAAAGCTGTTTTCGAGATGTATCCAATCGAACGGATGCGGGTGAATATCAAAACGGACCTCGCCCCCTAAAAGGCGCGCATCGCCCGAGGTAAACTTAAATACCGAGGCACCGTCGATTGTAGAGTCCTGCCCCAACCGATTTTGCAGCTTATGCAGGTAGATAAAGTTGAATACCCTGTTGCTAAAGAGATTTAGCTCGGCCGAGATATGCTCGGTGCTAAGGCCAACGCCCAAATCGGCCTGCAGGCTATGCTCGGCCTTAAGCGCAGCGTTGCCAGCTTCGTAGCGCAAGGTTCCCTCGTGCACGCCGTTGGAGCCGAGCTCGGCAATGTTAGGAGCCCGGTATCCTCGCGAGAGGTTTGCCTTGATATAGGCCACCTTTGAGAGCTGATAGGTGGCTCCGACGCTCCCCGAAATGCCGTTGAAGGTGCTCGTAAAGGCAGAGAAACGCTCGGTGGCCCCAGCAAACGGATGCTCTGAGGTCTCTTCGTTCGCCCCTACAAATAAAGCCTTGGAGTCAATACGGCGGTTATCAAAACGAATGCCACCTGTAACATCCAACCTTCCAAAGTTTCGCTTTACAATGGTAAAGATACCGTAATCGAAGAGGTGATACTCGGGAACAAGCACCTCTTCGGCCAAGTTCTGCGATCGTTGGAACATGCCATTAACGCCAGCGGCAATGTCGAAGCCACCAACTTGGGGTAGCTGGTACTGAAAGTCGTAGTTTACCGTACTGAGCTTAAAGTAGAGCTCTGGGGTAGACGGTTCCAGAACATTAGCAAACTCCTTTCTCCTATTCTGCTGAAAACCGATAATGCTCTTCAGGTGGCCATCGCCCAAACGGACAAAGGAGCTTAGCACCGCCTTGTAGTGCCCCACCTTCTGAAAGGGAACGCTCGGATTGTAGCTCTTCGAATCGGAGGAGGATACAATGCGGCTCTCCTCTGCGCCATTAACATCCACTTTTTTTATGAACTTACCCGTCAAATCGTCCCTATCGCCCTCTACAATTCCTGGTTTTAGGTTGTAGTAGCTAAGAATTAGGTTGGAATACCCCCAATCTCTCTTTATGCCGAGCGTTGTACTAAAGCTATGTTCCCTAAAACCGGAGTTAAAGACATAGCCATCATACCGATTCTTGTAGTCGTGGGCCAATCGGCCGCTGGCACGAAAATCCCACACAAAGAATCCCGCGTTACCCGTCACGTTGGCCGATGTTCCAATCAATCCGTTGTTGGTTTGGTACTCGGAGGTCACACTTCCGCCCATCTTCTTATCGGCAGGCAACGGAGCAGATATCAGGTTAATGACACCAGCCATTGCATCGGAGCCGTAGGCCAAACTGGCCGGTCCCTTTAGTATTTCTACCCTATCAACACCAAACTGGTCAACCTCAACGCCGTGCTCGTCTCCCCACTGCTGGCCTTCCTGCCGAATGCCATCATTCACAACCAGCACACGGTTGTAGCCCAAGCCCCGAATAACAGGCTTAGAGATGCCGGCACCCGTTGTTATCTGCGAAATGCCGGGCTGAACCGACAGGGCATCTATAATATTGGTAGAGGAGATCTGAGTGAGCATCTTTTGAGATACAACAGCCACTGGAGAGGCCACCCTTTTCTGCTCCGAAGCCTTAGACATTCCTGTAACCACCACCTCGTTTATCTCGGTAGCGGCAGGCTCCATTTTAATCAGCACCTCGGAGTTCCGAAATACCTCCACAACGCTTGTCCTATACCCTACAAACGAAGATTGAAGCAGCACCTTCGATGCGGGAGTATTCGCGAGATGAAATCTACCCGTAGAATCGGTAGTAGTTCCCATTTTAAAATCAGGTAGGTAGATGGAAACCCCAACCAGCGGAGCTTGGCTTCTCGTATCTACCACCGCACCCTTAATACCACCCTGCGCCACCGCTCCAACAGCAAGCAGCATGAATAGCATAAAAATATATTTTCTCATTTTAATCTCTTTGATGAATAACAATAGCACATCAGAACAGGGCTATTGAAGCCATATCCTAAATGCACAGGCAATAGAATGCCAGGAGTAGTGCTAAGCTAGCATACCCAAAGGCCCTTGGATTATCAGCAAGAGTGAGGAGGAGCGCGTAGTGAGTAGTAGAACTGGGTAGCGACAAAAGGAATAGAATCGTTTAGGGCAACCCATCGGAATAGGACAGAAAGCGATGGAAGCGCGACTCCGTTTCCATCAACAATAAAGGAAAGGTACTCAAACTGGAAAATTTCGCAACTTTCTACCGGTTGGTGAATGTTGGTATTAACCCTGTCGATAGCAACATAGGCAATATCGTGGTGGTGAACCGCCTTTAAAAACAGCGGATACAGAAAGACAGACAACAATGCCGTCGAAATAGCTATCCGTAGTTTTTGCCTTAGCTGCAACATAACTTCAAAATTACTCGATTAAAGTTTTTTCGAAGGACAAAGTTCAACAACCCGCCGACAAATAAGCTTTTTTAAACATTTCTCCTTAAAACCGTTTGACAATTTACTTTAATTGCTATTTTAGTCCAGCTATAATAAATAGCCACGCTTGGAGTACCAACGCAGCAATGAAACAGAAGCCACGTCCACAAGTTAGTAGGATGGTATTGTGAAATACCTGTTGCCTCCTAAAGGTTATGACCAAAAGCAAAACCAGTAGCCATAAAAGAGCGCATCGCCAACCGACAGAGGATTAAACAGCCAATATTATTCAGCCAAAACATTGAAATTCTATGGAATTCAATTCGACAATACTAACACTACCGGGCCATGCAGGATCTGGAGAAACACACTGGCAAACCCTTTGGGAAAAGGAGTTTGGCTTTAAGCGCATCGAACAAAAAGATTGGATAAACGCAGTTTGCGACGATTGGGTAGAAGCAATAGAAGCAGAAGTTAATAAGCACGATCCGGAGAATGTAATAATAGTCGCCCATAGTCTTGGCTGTATCGCCCTTGCCTACTGGTGCGAACGCTACTCCCCCTACATAAAAGGCGCCCTTTTGGTTGCTCCCTGCGATACAGAAGCCGTTACCGCCCCTCTCACCATCGAAGGCTTTGAACCGATTCCTGAAATTGAGATGCCATTTCCCACCATTTTGGTTACGAGCTTAGACGACAACTTCGTTAACTACGAAAGGGCGGAAGCTTTTGCCGAGTGCTGGGGAAGCGAACTGGTAAACATCGGAAAAGCAGGGCACATTAACCCCGCTTCGGGATACGGCAAGTGGCACTGGGGGCTAGAACTCCTAAAAAGATTAGACGAAGAGTAAACAAAAAGAGGGAGCCATACAACTCCCTCTAGTATATTTATTACGATAGCTTACTGCTTAATATCCCTTGCTGTAACAAGGAAAAATACCACCTTCCGCGAAATGCGATAACCGAAAAAAGCCCACACCGGAATTAAGAATATCTGCACTATCAGTGGTAGAATTACGCCTACAAGGAGCAATGCACCATACCAAACGGCAAAACAAAGCCCCAAAATCAAAGCAGACAGCCAGATTGGAATTACCAAAAACTTTCCGCACTTACATTTTTGTGGAGAAATCCCTGTTATTGTACCAATTGTAGGTTTTACTTCATTCTTACATGATGGACAGACAAAGTTGGCATCCCCTGCAGCCTTACTATTCTTTTTGGCCATTTAAACGTTTAAAATTTCTGATGCAAGTATATAAAAAGTAGCACTGAAAACTATTGGCGAAAGTAGCTAATCTCCGAAGAAAGGTCTAAAAAGGAGTACCTTTTTTGCAAACGTTCAGAAACGTCTGCCATCTTTGCCTTAAACTTAAAATGCTCCACCGTATTTGCATTAAACGGCCGATGTTCTACCGCGCGTATCACCTTTTCCACATCGGCCATTACCCGCTGCGACTCCTCATCAGCCGCCGCAAGCACAAATCGCTTAAAGATGATGTCGACAGCCTGGCCAGATGGATGCACCATATCTTCAGCATAAAAGCGATAATCTCTGAGCTCATCCATCATTATTTCGTACGAAGGGAAATAGTATACACCATCCACCCGTTCGGCAAGTTCGTGACAAGCAACCAACAAATTCGATTTACTTCGCTGATTCTCTACTAACCCATCCTTTACATGCCGGATGGGACTTACCGTGAGCACTATTTTTAGCGAAGGATTCAGCCTTCTTGCCGCTTCGATGGCAGTGCCCAACAGTTCGACCACCTGAGCACAGCCAACAAATACTCTATCGAAGGCTGAAGAGGGAGTCTTATGGCAGTTTGCCACAGTATTTCCGGTATCTTTCAATCGGTAAGCCCAAGATGTACCCAGCGTAATAATCAAATGAGACGAGTCACGCAGCATGATTGCCCCCACATCTATAGTCTGATTAATTTTCGACAAGCAATCGTCCCTATCAGGTCCAGAAAAGGAGGAGTGATGGCTATAGCTGCACCAAATTCCGTTCTGCTCAAAAAGATCTGAGGCTTCAAGATGACAGGGCGAAGCCAAAGCATGAATGCTCTGAGCAACAGATAAGGGGTTGTAAATAACACCAAAAGGGTTTACCATCACTGGCATCTTCAGCCTCACCAACTTCTGCCCGATGTTGGTTGCAAAGCAGGAGCCCATCATCATAAACGGACGGCGGTAACCTAGCTTACTTTCTAATTGGGGAATATCTACCTCTGTCTGAAATTTATCGAAACTAAACATGATAACAATCTTGTTAAACAAAGATACAACAAAAGCAAGATGAAGCTCTAAAGCAAGAAAACCTGCCAAAGCAGGTCTTCTGAGGTATTTTTGCTAGAACTGGATAATAGCCTGCGCTTGTGCCATCTGAAAACTTCCACTTGGTAATGTAATACTTGACAGTTTCCCCCAGTTGTACTCCATTGTTAGTATAAAGTTTTTCAGTGGATAGAATGATACAGCCGCCGAAAAGCCTTTTACAACGCCTCCATTAAAAGAGCCATTCGCTTCTTTTCCGTTGGGAAGATCGGTGTAAATTCCGTTTACCAAATAGCCTTTGGAATCGTTCAAATCGGTATAAGAGTAGCGAATCCCAACATTAATACTTCCCAGTCCAGATTTTGCTTGAACAGCATCTAGGTCGTTATACGCAATTCCTTTACCTCGAACCTGGTAAATAGCCTGCGCATAGTATCCCTGGTAGTGCTGATTATCGTATCCCGACTTCGCCTTCACAAAAGCATTCATGTATTCCCCCTGAACAGCCAGCTTCTGCCAAATTCCAAGAAACTCTACACTTAGCTTATCCTGATATTTTGCAAACGGATTTTTTACAGATATGAGCTGATTTCTGTCGACATTGGTTTCGGCCCTCGAACCATAGTTCACCGTTCGTAATTCGATCTCTTTGCCACTAGCATCCTTCGAAAGATTATTAGCATCTGACCGACGGATGGTGTTTGAAAAACCAAACTGCAGAACATGGCTACCGCTATTAAGTGGACGATAAAGAACTCGGTTGGTAAAAGCATAACCCTTACTTCCTTTTATTTGGTCTAACAAATCTTGCCCAAAAACACCTGCCTCCGCAAAAAAATTAGAAACCACATAGCGAGCAGCAACGCCAAGATTACGGCTACAACCAAAGGCTTGTCCCGGAGTTGGCACAGATATAAAGAAATTCTCGGTAGAGCTCGCATAGGCAGCAGGAGAAAAAGACTCTCGAAAATTGCCAAGCGTCACCGTAAGATTTTTGTCAACAAAGTAACGAAAGGCAACATCTCGGGGAACAACGCTACCCAAAGCAAAATCAATCTCAGCCCTAAAATCTGTTCGAGAAGAAAGAATCGTAGAAAAGCGCACCCTCAGCTCGCTAAATGTTACCCCATCGCTCATTACAAAATCAGGCTGACGAGTAAAGTAAGCCCCATCCATATTAACACGACCGCTTACTTTTACTTTACCAACTGCAGTTGAATCAAAAATTTGTGCATGAGTAGCCACCGAAGAAAACAGCATTGCTACTAGCATCGTAAGTCTTGCTAACTTAATGTTCATCTTTTTATGGTTAAGAGTACAAACAAAGGTAGGATGATTTGCAATTATTAACAATATGAAATTATTCACATTTATCAATTCGAGATGAAGCCTGATTTTCAACCACAATCTGCATATTCCTTGTAAAACCGCTGTATTTCGTTCGCTTTACTGCCGATTTTCTAAAAATTTCCGCAAACCTATCTTCGTTCAATGCAGTCCAATCTTCTAGACTACTACTTAAAATAGCCTGCCGAGGTGCTAGCTCCTGATGATTATGAGGAGCGACACGCACATTCCACGGACACACATCCTGACAAGTATCACAACCAAATACTCGGTTGCCTATCAGAGGCTTAATCGAATCTGGAATAATACCCCTATTTTCGATGGTATGATAAGATATACACTTACGGGCATCTACAACTTTAGGCCAAACAATCGCACGAGTTGGGCATGCATCAATGCAACGCGTACAACCACCACAAGAGGACTTTAAAGGTGTAGCATAATCAAGCTCTACATTTAGCATGAGCGTCCCTATAAAAAAGAATGAGCCCAAATCTTTGTTGAGCAAAAGAGAGTTTTTTCCAATCCACCCCAATCCAGCGCGTACCGCCCAAGCGCGTTCCATCACAGGTGCAGAATCGACAAAAGGTCTACCTTCCACTTCTGGGTATTTCTTTTGTATCACCTTCAACAATTCCCATAGCCTGTCCTTAACCACAATATGATAATCTGTGCCATAGGCATATTTTGCAATTTGAGGAAGATTGGAAGATTGCACTTCTGCTGGCTTATAAGAGAAAAGAGCAACAACAACAGACTTAGTCCCCTCTACAAGTAGCATTGGATCTACTCGCTTTTCGAAATGCCCTTCCATCCACGCCATATCGGCATGATAACCCGAGCTTAGCCAATCTTGCAAACGCAAAGCGTCTCCATCAAGTCTCACTGCACGAGCAAAACCTACGGCATCAACCCCTAACGCGGCAGCCATTTCGCGAATAGCACGACTTGTTTCTGTCACATTTTCCAAATTCATAGCCCAAAGTTATGATTTTGAAATCGTATCTACCCCCTATTATCAAATAAGATGCTATTCGTCTAAAAAACTATTTAACACAAACTCCAGTTTCAGATAGGAAGCATACAGACAAATGAAAAAAAATGACAACGATGACATAATTATGTTTGATGGATTGTGGTTTTCTTTGTTTTCATAAACATATGCTAATAACTATAGGAAAAACGATTAACAACATTTAGTTGTTACGACAAAGGCTGGTTCTGTTCATTTAATGTAAAAGCTCTATCGGTGGATGGGGCTTTTACTTTAAAAAATACTCAGGTTACAGCATAAAAAAAGCGCACCAAAAAATGGTGCGCCCTATTCCCAATACATAAAATGATTCAAAAATGAGGGGCAAGATCGGCGTACATTTATAGGGGGAAAACATGCCAATAGCCAATCTTACTCCCTCATGCTTTTTTCCCTATATTCCAACACCCCTACGCTTTCTGTGCAAGCTCATCTTTAAGTCTTGCAATCGTATCCTCATAGTCTCTCGACTTTCTATACATTTCTTCTTGGGCAGCCTGCATCTCTTCCATATTCTGGCGCAACTCTTCTTCTTGGGCTCCCATTTCTTCGGCATACTGCTTCGTTTGATCTAATAAACGCTGAGTACGCTCATTAATTTTTACGCTTGAAATTGCAGAAGCCAACCCTTCAGCTGCTTTTGTTAGATATTCTATTACATGGCTATCAAACTCCTTAAATGAGGCGATTTCAAACACACCTACAATCTCTTCATTATTCATCAAAGGAATGATGGCCAAGAAATTTGGATTCTTATCGCCTAAACCCGATGTTATAGAAAGATAGTCTTGAGGGATTTCTGATAGCAAAATAGGTGCCTTCTCGTAAATGCAACGCCCTATAAGTCCCTCTTCTATAGGAATACGCTTTTGCATCATTTTCTTACGGCTATAAGCAATACAGGCAACTAAATCGATATAACGTTCGTTGGTATCAGTATCGTCAATAACAAATATACCACCCTGAATGGCGCCAGTGTACGAAATAATTTCCTTAACAATGGCTGTACAAAGCTGCTTAATGCTGGTATTTTCGCGACGAACAGCCTCATGAATTCGTGCATTTCCGGTTATCTTCCAGCTACGAAGCTCATCTTCATGCCTACGCTTCTCATCCGCTTCTCGCGCATCGATAAGGTTTTGCTTCATCTCAACCATCGCCTTGCCAATGACATCCTGCTCATTTTTAGCTTCCATACTTACATCTAGATTCCCATGGCCTACCTCATCGGCAAAATGGGCCAAATTCTTTAAACTAAAAGTAAGCTGGTTTAAACCTTCAACCATCTGTCCGATTTCATCATTCGAATGAATGTCTAATTCTTTGGCCATACCCAAACGCCCTTCCGATATCAAAGACAGCTGCTCGGAAGCCAACACAACAGGCCTAGTAAGCATTCTAGATAAAATATTGGTGACATATACCAACACCAACAGACCTACAATTATAAGAAATATGGTAACCAGAGCCAGCATATGCGTTTCGTGAAGCATTTTGCTTGTGGGAACAACCGTACAAAACGACCAAGTATACTTTGTTCCGTCAAATGAGATTGGCACAAAAACTTTATAGGCTTCACCCTTAAAGGTGCTTGAGTAAACGTAATCAGAGAAGAGTTCATTTTTTTTAACTCGTTCTATAATAGCATCGGTATCATCACCTTCATCCGTTTTATGTCCAATTTGCCCCTTATCTGCATGGGCAACCACGATACCAGTACCAGTAATTATCTTACAAGCACCATCTTCTGCTTTTAGCGCTTCTGAGACTATCTTATTAAGGTAATCAACTTTAATTATATAGCCTGCGGCTCCAACTATTTTCCCGTCAACTTTAAGCGGTACTGCAATATCAAAAAGCCACGTTCCACTTACATTTATAGGATCGCTAATCCAGACCTCCCCTGTACTTTTAACTTGGCTATAACCAAAATCGGTTTCAACCTTACTAAGCAGCATTTTAGAGTCAACAGCAGCCTCTTTACAATGCAAGAATTTTTGTACCTGCGAAGAATCGCTAACCTTAAAGTCTTCGATATACCAGATAGCGTAAACCTCCTGATCCTCCTCCAAAACATGCCTAATGGTGTTTTTGTACAGGTCAAACTTCATATCGAGCATTCCCGACTGGCTCTCGAAGCTTGATGCCATCATTTGTAGCGCGCTCTCCTTGGAGTTAACAAACTCAACCGCTTTAGACGAATTTTCTTTCCCCAGCGCTGTTGCTGCTTTTTCCGCATTATCCAGCACAATACTTCTAGATCGTAACGATACAATTGATAGCAACACCAAAAGAATAATTCCAGCAGCCCCTACAATTGAAATGTTAATCTTTACCCTAATACTACTATTAAGGTAATATTCCTTCACCCTCTTTATCATCCCCATCTTTTTCAATTTGTGTACAAATGTAAAAATACGACACGCTCTCCTAAAATCGTTTTGTCATTATTAACAAATAGGTTGTTATGTAAAATTCGAGAAGCTCAATTACACGTCTTTTAAGCCAACAAAACCTAATTTTAACACTCAATTATTAACTTGAATTATCGTTTATTAAGGAGAGAGAACATCGATATACATTATCTGGAGTTCTTTTATGAATATTTCTGCGCAATAGTCAACTATATTGCCTCAATTTTACGTATAAACAAAACCATTCCTTTTCAATAAAACGATTCTATGCTATAAAATTCCCAATCTAAGGTTAGATTCCTATCTTTGCACCGTTTTAAACGATTCCGCAATGACTATAAACGAAGTAGAAGATCAAATTGTAGAGGAATTCAGCATCTTCGACGATTGGATGGACCGCTACAACTACCTGATAGAACTCAGCAAAGAGCTTCCTCCTATCGAAGAAAAGCAAAAAACCGAACAAAACGTAATAAAAGGCTGCCAATCGCGCGTATGGGTTAACGCCGAATTCAATGATGGAAGAATACACTTTACTGCAGATAGCGACGCTATCATTACGAAAGGTATCATAGCGCTGCTAATTCGAGTACTGTCGGAACGAACTCCTGCAGAAATTTTAAGCGCCGAGTTAACTTTTATAGATAAAATTGGTTTAAGAGAAAACCTTTCGCCCACCCGTGCAAATGGGCTGCTAGCCATGATTAAGCAAATGAAGCTATACGCATTGGCCTACCAAGCAAAAGGCGAATAAATTTGATGACTAAAATGGACGCAAACCGCATACTTGAGGTTGAACGAGAAATCGTAGAGTTGCTAAAAACAGTTTTCGATCCCGAAATTCCTGTAAATGTTTACGATCTTGGCCTCATATACGAAATAGATGTGGAAGCCGATGGCTATACCACCGTGCGCATGACGCTCACCGCACCAAACTGTCCGATGGCAGAGGCAGTAATTCAAGATGTTAACGATAAGGTTCGAATGGCCTCAGGCGTTAGTGACGTTACCGTCATACTAACCTTTGATCCACCTTGGGATAAGAGCATGATGTCGGAGGAAGCAATGCTTGAGTTAGGCTTGCTATAAAATAAAAAGGAGTGCAACACTCCTTTTTCTATTTTTTCAGAACCATCTCAAGGACAGCAGGATCTCCATCGTTTGGAGCCGGCAAAATATTTAAAATACGGCTTACAATATTGTAAACATTCAAATTTTCAAATGATTGAGTTTGTATTCCTTTTCTAAACATTGGCCCCTCTGCATAAAATATACCGTGCATGGCCTTATACTCAGGATCGTAACCATGAGTCCCCATATTATATCCCGACGCACCTACCCGCCTTTTCCAAGTTACGCTCCACAAGCTATCTGCAACAACCGTAAAGTCTAAGGTTCTGGGATTCTTCCCGTAGTTCAATCTTGCTGGAATTTCCTTGTTTTTCCAGACTTTAATATGCTCCATTCTCGTAAGCGCAGAAAATACAGAGTCATAATATTGTGATTTGGCAGATAAATTCATCGCAGGATTATCCGCTTGTACCTCATCAACCCATTCGCTCTTCACGCCTGAAGAAAGTTCTACCTCCATATCGTGGGATATGGGAGCCATCCCATGATCAGATACTATAATCAAATTAATCTTCTCGCCTATTGGCAACGCCTTTAATTTCATTCGTAACACCCCCATAAGGCTATCAAGCTGCTCTACCTGCCGCTTAGTTTGGTTAGAAATGGGGCCAAACTTATGGCTTATAGCATCTGGCTCCTGAAAGTAGAGAAGAACCAAATGCGGTCTATTCTTTTCAGGTAGCCTTAGCCAGCTAACAACGCTGTCTATTCGTGCTGAAAAAGGGACATTGGCATCATACATCTTCCAAATTGAAGGACGGCGTCCATTTATTGAAATTTCGCTCCCAACCCAGAAAAAAGAGGCAGCCTTCACACCTTGGCGCTCTGCTGTATTCCAGATAGGTTCTCCGCCATAGAATTTTTGATCGTACTTCGCCTTTTCATTTCCCAATGAAAACGACTCTTTAAACTCTGGAGCATAAAATGAGTTATTCACAATCCCATGGTGATCAGGGTATAACCCTGTAGCCATACTATAATGATTCGGAAACGTTTTTGACGGAAAACAAGGAATCAACGAATTTGCCTTCACTCCCGATTGGGCTATTTTATCCAGATTTGGAGTGCTATATATTCTCGAATAATCCCAACGAAATGCATCCATAGAAACCAGCACAACATACTGATCTTGAGACAAAGCCTCTCCTGCAAAAAATAACCCAATAAAAAAGAATAGAATTTTCCTCATGGAATTGGTCTTTAATTCGATCCAAGGTAAAATATTTCGTCAGTAAAAGAAAATTTAAATGCTATTCATAAAAAAAGGTGGTCAAGCCACCTTCTCTTATTTTGATGCTTTTGAAAGCGCTTTTTCCAACTCCTTCAGAGCACGTTGTGCTTCCCTCAAAGAATCATCAGCAACCTTCTTCTTCTCTTTTCCCTTTTCTACATTCTTTATTCCTGTCTGAACTTTTTTATCTGCCTCCTTGAATTTTGCTTCCAGAGCCTTCATTTCGGCCTTATACCTCGTTTCCAACTCCTTTTTATCCTTCTTTGCAGAGGCAACATCATCCTTATCTTTACTGTTAAGCATTTTTTCAATTGGCTTAACTTCACTTTCAAACGACTTAATCAGCGACTTTTCCTCAGCCTGAAGTTCTTTGAGCTCCAGATTTCCCTCCTTCTGCATCTCCTTACCAACAGTAATTAAGCTGTCAGCCTGATCAACCTTCGCTTGCGCCTTGTCTACCTTTTCTTCGGCTAGCTTAACCTTATTTTCCATCATGGTTGCTTTATCAACTTTTTGAGCACTAGCGCTCAACGAAGTTGCAATCACAAATAGTGCTACCGCAGCAAAGGCCACCATCTTTGTCCAAAATAATCTCCTCATGATCAAGTGTGTGTTTGATTTATTCCCACCGCAAAATAGGAAAAATGAGAACTCATTGTTTCTCATTTTTCAAAAAATAGAAGTAAAGCGCAAGAATTTTACCCATGTTCGCTATCTCTAATATCATCAACACTAACCAACTTGTTGATAATAGCATATATTGTCAATCCCGAGATTGATTTAATCCCCAACTTTCTCGATATATTTTTCCTATGGGTAACAACCGTATGTGGAGAAATGAAGTTTTTGTCAGCGATTTCTTTACTCGATAACCCCAAAGCAACGTCCCTAATAATATCCTTCTCTCGAATAGTAAGTTCCTCGGTAGCATCATCACCTATACTTGCCCGCTTATCAGAAATTAAGGCTTCAAAACGCTGCTGTAATTCAGGTAACTGCTGCTGCACGCAAAGATACTCCACTCCCTCAACTAAACTTTGCGGTTTCTCGTTGTACATGCAAACAATCAGAATATTGTAGCAAAAGCATGCCCGTAGGATCGATTCCATGCATGAATTACTAAACAAATCTTCCCCCACAACCAGAATGTTAGGACGAATTCGAGCGACAGCCATAGCAACATCTTCTTCCGTAATTTCGGGTTGAATAATACTTTTATCGATCCCCTCTATTAATGATCGTACCCCCAGCTGCAGCAAATCTGGACTTAATAATGATATGACAGAGAAGCTCATTATTTCCTCCTTTTTAATTCCTCTTCCATCGCAACAACCTTAGGTATCAGCACTTTTTCTTCTATACGAGAATGATCATCAAGGTCGTTATTTAAATGGAATAGTTTTTCTAGAATATCAAATGCCAATATGCTATCGCTCTCTTGCGGAACGTACTTTACGATTAAATTTTTTAGATCATCAAGCTTTTCTTCAATGTTGGTGTGCTCCTGAAGAAAATCCGTAATAGTATACTCCTTAAATTTACGCGCCATTTCTACCGGAAATGCTTCCTCCTCAAAAGATTGCTCCACTGCCAAAGCGTACGGAAACATATACTCATCTTCCGCATAAAAATGCTTCTCCATTTCGCTTCTATACTCGTTAAAAAAGTTGCGAATCAAACCGTTATAGGAAGATGATTTTGTCTCGCTCGCATACAACTCAAACAGATTTGCCAACTCGGGGAGTTGCTCTAAAATATACGCCCTATGTGACCTTCTCAAATAGTTCACAATCTCTCCAACAGAGAAGGTAGTAAGATGCTCTTCTGGAAAGTAGTGCGGATCATTATAGGTATTCAGTATTGCTACAACAAAATCAGGATTAAGCCCGTTTTTTAAGGAAACCTCCCGCACAGTAGCATCTCCAAAACCTAAAGAAATCCCAATTTTATGAATAACCGATAAAAGATGGTGATTTAGATAAATCACCTCTGCCATTTTTGATGAACTTGAAATCATTTCCTTTATAAATTAGCAACAAATCAAGAGTTAGTATCAACATCAAAGCCTTTCAGAAGTTTATGCCTTCGTAAATAAAAAGCCTCCGTATTAAAATACGAAGGCTCATTTCTTGTGACTATTTTATTTCTGTCTGATATACACCTGAATAGGCACTCCCTTAAAATCAAAGTTTTCTCGAAGCTTATTTTCCAAAAATCGCTTGTAAGGATCCTTTACGTACTGTGGTAGGTTTGCAAAAAAGGCAAACGAAGGAGTAACAGTTGGAAGTTGCGTTACAAACTTGATCTTAATATACTTACCTTTAACTGCAGGAGCTGGATAGTCCTCCAATATTGGCTGAAAAAATTCATTTAAGCGGGCGGTTGGAATACGACGCTTGCGATTTTCATATACCTGCATCACAGATTGGATAACATCATACACGCGCTGCATTGTAATTACAGACGTAAATATGATTGGTACATCGTTAAATGGAGCCATCCGCTCTTTGATCATTTCGGTGTACTTCTTCATGGTATTGTTATCCTTCTCAACCAAATCCCACTTGTTTACAACAACAACAACCCCTTTTTTATTACGAACAATGAGGTTAAAGATGTTTAAGTCCTGATTTTCGATTCCTTGCGATGCATCCAACATAAGCACACATACATCCGAAGATTCGATGGTGCGAATGGAGCGCATTACAGAGTAAAACTCTATATCCTCATTTACCTTTCCCTTCTTCCGAAGTCCTGCTGTATCAATTAGGAAAAAGTCTTGACCAAACTTATTGTATCGCGATAAAATAGAGTCGCGGGTGGTTCCTGAAATGGGAGTAACAATATTGCGATCTTGCCCCAAAAGCGCATTAGCAATTGATGATTTCCCCACATTTGGACGGCCAACGATTGCAATTTTAGGAACATCCTCCTCGTCTTCTAGGTTTTCTTCTTTAGGCAGGTTATCAACAACCGCATCTAAAAGATCGCCTGTTCCGAAGCCGCTCATGGAAGAAACGCTATAAGGGTCGCCCAATCCTAGCCCATAAAATTCAGCAGAATAGTATGCACGATCGTTACTGTCCACCTTATTGGCAACTAAGAATACTTTTTTCCCAGACTTACGCAACAGCTGTGCAATCGCAGCGTCATAGTCTGTTATTCCGCCCATTACATCTACTACAAAGAGAATTACATCAGCCTCCTCAATGGCTAACTCCACCTGCTTGCGAATTTCTTCCTCGAAGATATCGTCAGAGTTTACGGTATATCCGCCCGTATCTATTACTGAAAAATCACGTCCATTCCAGTCGCACTTACCATAGTGGCGATCGCGAGTAACACCAGCAGTCTCATCGACTATGGCCTTACGCATTCCTACCAATCGGTTGAAAAGGGTCGACTTACCAACGTTGGGACGCCCTACTATTGCTACAATGTTTGCCATTTTACTTGCTTATATGCTGCTCATAGCAGCTATTTAGTCCTGTATATATCCAAAATTTTTCAAATCGCGCTCATTGTCGCGCCATTTGTCATTCACTTTTACAAAAAGCTCGAGAAAGACCTTTGTTCCTAAAAACGCCTCCATTTCCTTTCTAGCCTCCGTTCCAACTTTCTTCAGAGCGCTTCCCTGCTTACCTATTATTATCCCTTTCTGCGATTGGCGGGCAACATAGATAACTGCAGAAACACGCATTAACTTAGCATCCTCAACAAAGGATTCTATGACAACTTCGGTACAATAAGGTACTTCCTTATCGTAGTTTAGAAAAATTTTCTCCCGTATTATTTCTGATGCAAAGAAGCGTAATGGCTTATCTGTTAGCTGATCCTTTGGAAAAAAAGGAGGACCTTCTGGCAAGAGCTTCGTAATCGTACCCATTATGACATCGGTATTAAACTTTTCCTTCGCCGATGCAGGAATTATCATCGCTTCTGGCAGGCGCACCTTCCACTGCTCTACGATCTCCTCCAACTTTTCCTGAGTAGTCAAATCAACCTTGTTAATAATAAGGATAATTGGAGTGGCCGTCTTCTTAAGCCGCTCTACGTACTCTATGTTTTTATCCGCAGTTTCGACTACGTCAGTCACATATAAAAATACGTCTGCATCGGTGATAGCCGTATTTACGAACTTCATCATCGACTCCTGCAGCTTATAGTTCGGTTTCAGTATCCCAGGGGTGTCAGAAAACACAATTTGGTAGTCATCAGTATTCACCAAACCCATGATACGGTGACGGGTTGTTTGCGCCTTAGCCGTTATTATGGACAACCGTTCGCCTACCAGCTCGTTCATGAGCGTGCTCTTTCCCACGTTGGGATTACCTAGGATATTTACAAAGCCTGATCTATGAGACATTACGCGTATTTTAGGCTACAAAAGTACAACAAACAATCGGTTTAGTAAAGCTATTGTTTGGCCAAGCAACTTTTAGTAAAAAAAAGAAATAGCGCCATTATAAGATGTATAGGCGATAGCGAGGCCTGATTCTGTTCAATTTAACATTCACTTTTGTAGTTTGCAAAGGTTGATTTGATAACTATTTTTCGGTTTTAAAAAGATTTTTGTGATAATTTACCCATATAAATTGGATTGAAATAATAATTCATTACTTTTGACGCCATCATCGATGGTGATTTTTTTAGCTGACGGACTATGAATACAAAATACACTGAGCTCGCACAGAACGAGCTTGTAAAATACTTACAGAAACCCTCGTCGGAGTTTACCTGCGAGGATATCATCAAGTTTATCGAGGCAAATGGCATCGAGATGGTAAACTTTCGCTATGCTGCTGAAGACGGAAAGCTTAAAACGCTAAATTTCGTTATCAACAACAAGGAGTACTTAGAAACCATTCTTTGCCAAGGCGAAAGAGTTGATGGCTCAAGCCTTTTCTCCTTCATCGAAGCTGGCTCGAGCGATTTGTACGTGATCCCTAAATACCGAACTGCATTTGTTGATCCATTTGCGGAAGTGCCTACCTTGAACCTTATCTGCTCGTTCTACAACAGCGAAGGTCAACCTCTGGAAAGTTCTCCCGAGTACATGCTACGCAAAGCAGTTGACACCTTTAAGCAGGAAACTGGATATACCTTCAAGGCTCTTGGAGAGTTAGAGTACTACGTCATTACGGATGATGAAAAATTCTATCCTGGCGTTGACCAAAAAGGTTACCACGCATCTACTCCATATGCTAAATGGGAAATGCTCCGAGTTGAAGCATTAAGCTTGATTGCAAAGGCAGGCGGATTGGTGAAATACGGACACTCAGAAGTAGGCTGCTTCGTAAAGGATGGCATCTACTATGAGCAACAGGAGATCGAATTCCTTCCAACTCCAATTGAAGACGCAGCAGAACAGCTTATTGTTGCCAAATGGATTATCCGTATGCTTGGATACAAGTACGGTGTAACCATTAGCTTTGCCCCAAAAATTACAGTAGGAAAGGCTGGTAGCGGACTTCACGTCCACATGATGCTAGAAAAGGATGGCAAAAACCAGATGGTTAGCGAAAGTAAGCTTAGCGATACCGCTAAAAAAATGATCGCAGGTATTCTTGATATCGCCGACGCGCTAACAGCCTTTGGAAATACCATTCCAACCTCATACTTAAGGCTAGTGCCTCATCAAGAAGCCCCAACCAACATTTGCTGGGGAGATAGAAACCGCTCTGTACTCGTAAGAGTTCCTCTTGGAGGCATTGGTACCGAAAATATGGTTAAAGATGCAAATCCTAACGGTGCTCCTCTCAAACTAAATCGTGACAGCAAGCAAACTGTAGAGTTTAGAGCCCCAGATGGTTCTGCTGACATCTACCTGCTTATGACTGGCCTGGTTGTTGGATCATTGCATGGGCTACAAATGGAGAATGCGCTTGAAAAAGCAGAAAACCTTTACGTTGGCTGCAACATCTTTAGGGATGAGAACAAGCATATCCTAGAAAAGCTTGACCAACTTCCTGCATCATGCTGGGAATCTGCAGATAGGCTCAAAGCCAAACGTGAAGTTTTTGAAAAATACGGCATCTTCACAAAAGGATTGATTGACAATAAGATTAAGATTCTAAAATCACATAATGACGCCAAGTTGAGCGAAGTGCTCTATGGTAAAGAAGAACAAATTGCTGCTTTAGTCGATAAGTATTTGCATGTGATGTAATTAGTTGCTCTCTTCATTACACCGAGTACACTTAATGTTTAGGATTGACACTTTGTATTCTTAAATTTAATGCTCACAAGTTAAGGGAAAAGGTGTAAAATAGAAAAGCGCCCCGGGAGGGTCGCTTTTTTCTTTTTTATGGAGCCAACCGTTCGATAGTCCATATCCCATTATCCAACCGATACTGCATCCTATCATGTAACCTATTTTTTCTCCCCTGCCAAAATTCAATCAATGTCGGACTCAAAATATAACCACCCCAATTTTTAGGACGCTTTATTGGCTTATCGCGGAATTCCTCCTTAAAGTCAACCATTAAATCTTCAAGATAGCGCCTATTAGGAACCACCTGACTCTGAGGCGAAGCCCATGCCCCTATTTTACTCCCTTCGGGTCTGGTTTTAAAATAGGTGTCGGAATCCTTCTCCGATACTTTTTGAATTTTACCTTCAATGCGAACTTGACGCTCTAGCTCTGCCCAATAAAAGACCAATGCTCCGTAAGGATTCTGCAAGATATTCTTAGCCTTACGGCTTTCGTAGTTGGTAAAAAAGCCAAAACCATCCTCACTTACAGATTTAAGAAGAACAACTCTAGCCGAAGGTTTCCCTTCAAAAGTCGACGTTGCCAACGTCATCGCCGTTGGCTCCAAAACATCACGCTTAATGGCGTCCTGCAACCACACCTCGAATTGCTCAAAAGGATTTGAAATTATATTTGCTTCATCAAACTCCTGCTGCCCGTACTCCTTCCTTATATTAGCAATATTTCTTTTCATACAATAAAAATTTAACCAGCTGTCTAAAAGAATATCGAAACGATATTACCCTCCAGACAAGCACCCGCTAACAAAATAATCCACATTAATAATCTTGCTAAAAGACGGTTTCTGTGAGGTTTCACTAACACAAAAAAATGATGTTTGTTTAACAACCAAAGCTGTAAAACAAAAAAGGCAGCCTATAAAAGGCTGCCGAACCAAAAATTCTAATGTCAGTTTGAATTATATGGCTTTTAGACTCATGTCTAAACTCTTTATTTGATGCGTAAGTGCTCCGACGGATATAAAATCGACACCACACTCCGCATAATCACGTAACGTTTCCAAAGTTATTCCACCGGAGGACTCTGTTTCAAATTTTCCATCAATTAATTCTACGGCCGCCCTCGTTTTTTCCAGATCAAAGTTATCGAGCATAATTCGGTGTACGCCGCCAACCTCCATCACCTTGCGAATTTCGTCTATAGAACGAGTCTCCACCTCTATTTTAAGATCGCGCCCTTTTACTCTAAGATAATCCTGCGCCTTCTTTATTGCCGATTCAATTCCCCCTGCAAAATCAACATGGTTATCCTTCAGCATGATCATATCGTAGAGCCCTATGCGATGATTTTCACCACCTCCTATTTTAACGGCCATTTTCTCCAATATCCTCATGCCAGGCGTTGTTTTGCGAGTATCAAGCACTTTAGTCTTTAATCCTTTCAACTTTTGGGCATAAACATTCGCCTGTGTTGCAACCCCGCTCATACGCTGCATTACGTTAAGAACTAGGCGCTCTGCCTGAAGTAGCGAATGTACACGACCTTCAACAAAAAATGCCACATCGCCAACCTTCACGTGAGCGCCATCAGTAAGCAGCTGCTCCATCTTTAGTTCGCCATCTATCCGACCAAAAATCAGCTTGGCAATCTCTATTCCAGCAATAATTCCCTCCTGCTTTACAAGAAGCTTCATCTTGCCCTGCTCGGAGGCTGGAATGCACGATAGCGATGAATGATCGCCATCCCCAATATCTTCCAGAATTGCGAGCTCTATGAGCTTATCAACCAAATCTGAACTACTATTTTTCATGCTTTTCTATTCTAATCTGCTGCACGATTTCCTGATGCCCATCGTAATGAGTGTAGTAAATCGACACATTAAAGTTTCCGTTATCAGTATAAAGCGTACCAACTATGTACATTTTGCTTCCACTTCCACCTTTCACCTTTTTCTTGAAACTTTTTATTCTATTTTTTAACAAAAAATCTTCAAGAATCACAGCGGCTTGCCGAGCGCTATAAATATGCCCCACTCCGTCTATCTTAAGTTGAAGACGTTCACCAAAGTATGGTCTAAGCTTCAGAACTTGACCAGAAAACACAATACTCCGAAAAGTAGTATCGTCCTGCTGCCTTGTTCCTCCCACAAATGTAACAAAAGTAAGCAAGCATGCTGATAAAAGTATAACTTTCAGGCTTGCATTCATTTCATTATTATTTTATGTTTGCTGATAGTATCCATTCTTCTAGCGGAAACCATGCCAGAATTGCCTTAAGCCGGATTTCTTTATGATTTTTAAACAACGTTAGAAGATAGGCGGTAAGCGTACAACCAACCTCTTGTGCGTTTAACGGCATAAATTACCCTATAAAAGAGCACTTCAAATGAAAATAGACCTCATTCTAATTGGCAAAAGCGATCAAAAATACCTACAGGAGGGAATTGACATCTACCTAAAAAGGCTGAAGCACTACTGCACCTTCGAACTCAAGGTTATTCCAGATATTAAGTCTACCAAAAATATGAGCGAAGAGCAGCAAAAAGAAAAGGAAGGCGAGCAGATTCTCAATATGGCCAAAGACGCCGACTTTCTTATGCTACTTGACGAGCGAGGTGATCGGTTTTCTTCTACAGAATTTGCTAACTTTATAGAGAAAAGACAAATTGCAGGAACCCGAAAACTGTGTTTTGTGGTTGGTGGACCTTACGGCTTCTCTAAGGAAGTGTACGCCAAAGCGACCTCCAAAATGTCGCTATCTGCAATGACCTTTTCGCACCAAATGGTCCGACTAATATTTGTAGAACAGCTTTATCGAGCATTTACCATAATTAATGGAGAACCTTACCACCATAAGTAAGCTAAAAAAAATAGTTAAACGTCCTCGGATATTCAACCATGGAATAACCATAGTTGGGATATCCCTGCTCCTTTTTCTGGCGACATTCTTTGCACCTCAGCTCTCGCAGTTTAGCACTTCTGATGCAGACCGCCTCGAGAATATCATAAATAAGCGCCTTGAAACGCTCTCCGAAATTGGAAATAAATGGCTAAACGACACGTGCAAAACCGAAAAATCAGCATTTGATTTACTCCCCATAAAAACAATCAACAAGTTCGATAAAGAAAACCTCGCCGTCTATTTTTACGATAGCACTCAGCTTGTTGCGTGGAGCAACATCCCTAATTTCCCTTCAGAAATAATACCATCCCTAGATTCAACATTAAAGATGATGAAGTTTAATGATGGATGGTACCTTGTTTCTTGTATAGAAAAAAAACAGAAGCTAGCGGTTCTGTCAATCCAAGTTCAATCGGAATATCGAATCAACAATAAGTTCCTCGAAAATAAGTTTAATCCAACCTTAGGCATTCCATCGTCCTTTACCTTAACCTCCGAGCCTTGTGGAAAAGAAAACCCGACCCATGAATTTGTAGTACGCCACAAAGGGAAACCAATATTTGCTTTAAACAAAGGAACCAATCCAGGATATAATCTAACTCTTAAGGATTTCTTCGCCTACCTATCTTTCATACTTCTTATTATCGGATGCTGGTCGGTGTTTTTTTCGCTTGGATTCGGAAGGAATGCCCGAGTTTTCTTTTTTTCGCTGATTTCCTTCAACCTACTTTTTGCCCTTTCCATCAGCTGGATTTCCAAATTCTTCACCGATCTATACCTATTTTCTCCAGAACTTTACTCCTCCAATATAGCCCCATCGCTAGGTACGCTTACCATATATGTTTTAGTATTTGTAGTATCCTGCTCTGTTGCATACTTTCATTATGTCGACTACAAAATACCGAAAAACAAGATGTACAAACCTTATGCGTGGCTATTATCTTTTTTCATAGCAACGACTGTTATTTTTGTCAACTATATTATATACAGTCTTGTTAACGATTCAACCATAGCATTTGGAGTTATAAGAATTGCGGAGTTGAGCAGGTATACGCTTATTACCTATTCCATCATATCGCTGCTGGTTATATCTATTATACTGCTGGTTGGAATTTTCGCTAGGCTATTTGGCTCCTTATCTGCAAAAAATAAGATCGTAATACTAGCAGTGCCAATATCCATTGTAAGCCTCATTGCTAAAATAGCCATACCAGAGTTAACCGTCTTCCTGTTTTTTGCCGCGTCAATAGTTACTTTTTCTATTCTTGTCTTTGTTCTCAAATCCTACCAACGAATTGGAATTGGAAGACTTTCGCTTATAATTGTCGCATGGGCTATTTCTACGGCGATTTGTGTGAGCCACTTTATTGTTTCGAGAGATACAAAGAATCGCATCGCATTTGCGGAAATGCTGTACAACGAAAATGACCCGATTGTGGAGGCATCGCTACCAGATATTACTGAAATGCTAAAGAAGGATGCCACCATTACTAAGCTAATCCAAAATCCGAGCCTTAACGACGACTCCATCTACAACCATATAAAAAACAAGTATTTTGGAGGCTACATGAGCCGCTACAGCCTTATTATTACAATATGTCCACTCAATGCAAACCTCTATCTATCTGCTGAAAAGAAAACGACCAACTGTAAGCAGTACTTCGAAAATTTGTTCTTGCAATCGGGCTCTAAAGTTCCTGACTCCCAGTTTTACTATATCAGGAATTATCCTGGACAAATATCCTACATGGGGTATATCGATTATCCTACCCAAAAAGACAAAACAACTCTTTACGTTGAATTTGACGCAAAAACCATCAACAATAATCCTGGATACCCAGAGCTTCTCCTAAAAAAAGTATTTACCAGAAATAATAACAACGACAAATACGACTACGCGCACTACATGAATGGCGTACTAGCAGCCAAGTACGGCAGCTACTCGTTTCCATCCATGATTACCCCCCCAACCTTAAAGCAAAAAACACTACTCGAAAAAGCAAACGGCTACACTCACCTCTACTACCGCTTTGATGAAAACAATACCATGGTAGTATCGCGCCCAAACCTCAAGGTTTTCGATATAGCCTCCTGCTTCTCATACATCTTTTTATTTCTCTCATTTTTAGGTCTTATTATCCTAAAACGAAGCCGCTTCCCCCTTGACGACTCCTTGACGCTTAAAACGTTCAAAGGCAAAATAACCCTATCCTTCATTTTTGTTCTTACCGTAGCGCTGCTGCTAACGGCCGTAGCCTCGCTAGTTTTTGGTGTGATCAGATTCAACACAACCAAGCAAAAAAACATTCAGGACAAAATGAAAAGCGCAATACCCGCCGTACAAACCGCGCTTAACAACCCAAATCCTAATGCGCTATCTACAGAAATGGTAAAAGTTTCAAACTACCTGTATGTCGATGTAAACCTATACAATACCAAAGGAGAACTGTTCGCAACTTCGCGCCCCGAAATATTTTATGAAGGACTGCAGGGATTTAAGCTATCGCCCAAGGCGTATAAACAGCTGGTAATTGATCATGACGGCTTCTTTGTAGATGAGGAACATGTTGGAAACATGAGCTTCACCTCGTCGTACGCACCTATTTTCGATAATAATGGAGCTCTTAAAGGTTACGTTAACCTGCCCTACTTTATGCAGTATAACGATTTACGCAGAGAACTTTATACCATAGCTATAGCCACCATCAACATATTTATCCTGCTACTTCTCCCTGCTATCTTCATTGGAGTTTTGATTTCCAACTCCATTACCCGTCCGCTGGCGCTTATTCGGAGCCGAATGAGGACTTTTGACCTCAAAACCAACCCCGACCCTATTCCATACATCAAAAATGACGAAATCGGAGATCTTATTGTTGAGTTTAATAAAATGATAAGCCAGCTTGAAGTTAGCGCACAAAAGCTTGCAGCATCCGAGCGGGATATGGCTTGGCGCGAAATGGCACGACAAATAGCCCATGAAATCAAGAATCCGCTGACGCCAATGAAGCTTAGCCTCCAGTACCTAATGATGATGAAAAGTAAGAAAGACGAGCGCTGGCTCGATCAATTTGACAGATATGCCACATCACAAATAGAGCAAATTGACTCGCTCGCAAAAATTGCCTCCGAATTCTCTGATTTTGCCAAAATAAACTTCGACGAAAAAACACCTGTATTCGACCTCCGAGAGCTCGTAAACGAAATTTTACCCATTTACGATGGATATCCTAATCTAGAAATCGTCTTTCACACCTCCGAAAAAGAGGCATCAATAAAAATAGACAAAGAGCACATGAAGCGTGTTATTGTCAACCTCCTGAAAAATGCGACACAGGCCGTAGATAAGGATAAGTACTCCCACATATCCGTTAAGGTAGAACGAACCGATAATTTGGTTATCCTCTCGGTAAAGGATGATGGAAAAGGAATGGACGAAGAAGTCAAGCGCAAGATTTTCACGCCGAACTTCACTACCAAAACCTCGGGATCGGGATTAGGGCTCGCTATCTCTCGAAACTTACTAGAAACTTATAATGGAAGAATATGGTTTGAATCTGAGCTAGGTATTGGCACCACTTTTTTCGTTGAGTTGCCGCTGGCAATCAGCAACGAATAGCATACTGTTTTCTTTTCAGCAGATTCATTTTATGCACTAAGAGTTTATATTTGTTAGGAGAATTTTAACCTAATCTAAACAAATATACTTCTGGCCTATGAATGCGATGCCATTGGTAATTACCGCTCTTGCCATATTTGCGCTAGCTTACCGATTCTATTTTGGCTTTATATCTGCCAAAGTTCTAACACTAAATGATGCCTCAGCAACCCCTTCTGGCAGATTATACGACGGACAAAACTATTTTCCCATTTCTAAGTGGGTATTATTCGGTCATCACTTCGCAGCAATTGCGGGGGCAGGCCCACTTGTCGGACCTGTGCTTGCTTGCCAGTTTGGCTACTTCCCTGGTTTTTTATGGATGCTAATAGGTTCTGTAATGGCAGGTGCCGTTCATGATATTGTAATTTTAACGGCATCCGTCCGTACCGACGGAAAGTCGCTGGTAGAAATTGTCAAATCTCAAATAAAAAAAACAGGAAGCGTTGTTACCGCATCTATAGCAACCTTTATAATAATTATTATTGCCATGGCAGGATTAGGGCTAGTTGTAGTCAACGCCTTGGCTGAAAGCTCATGGGGAACATTCACAATTGCGAGCACAATTCCCATAGCCATACTAATGGGTGTTTGGATGTATGTTTTTCGAAAAGGGAAAACAGCAGAGGCAACTATTATTGGAGTTTTGCTGCTAAGTGGTGCCGTTATATTCGGAAGATACATCCCTGGCTCTCCGTTCGAATCTTGGTTTACTTTTGATAAAAAGCAGCTAACCATTATCCTTGCGCTATATGGATTTTTAGCCTCAGTACTTCCTGTTTGGCTCCTTTTATCTCCTCGCGACTACCTTAGCTCCATCATGAAGCTAGCGGTAATTGGCATGCTAGCCGTTGGAATTATTGTTGTTGCTCCAGAATTAAAAATGCCAGCAGTAACTGCATTTATTCATGGAGGCGGCCCAATAATCAAAGGAACTCTTTTCCCTTACCTATTTATAACGATTGCCTGTGGAGCCATCTCCGGATTTCATGCGCTTGTTAGCTCTGGAACAACGCCCAAAATGGTTATGAAAGAGTCGCATATTCGTCCTATTGCAGCAGGAGCAATGCTAGCCGAAGGAATGGTAAGCATCCTAGCCCTAATTGCTGCTGCCAGCCTATTCCCGCTCGATTACTTCCAAATTAACCTCTCGCCTGAGAAATTTCAGGAGCTGCTACCGCAACTACAAGCAATGGGCTTCACCGAAACTGATTTTACGAGGCTTTCTCAAGGAGTTGGCGAGAATATTGCCGGCAGAACAGGGGGCGCCGTATCTCTTGCTGTTGGAATGTCCGAAATTTTCTCGAAAATACCTGGAATGAATAGCCTTATGTCCTATTGGTACCACTTTGCCATCATGTTCGAAGCGCTCTTCATTCTAACCACCATAGATGCTGGGACCCGCATTGCCCGATTCCTTCTTCAGGACATTATGGGTAAGGCGTACAAGCCATTCAGCAACTCCTCCAACCTTGCCGGAAATCTACTGGCAAGCGCAATTGTTGTCTTTTTTTGGGGATATTTTATTTATACAGGAAGCGTATCGACCATTTGGCCCATGTTTGGAACCGCCAACCAGCTTCTTGCAACCATCGCCTTGACTGTAGGCACCACCTACATCATCAACCAAGGAAAAGGTCGCTATGCATGGATAACAATTGTACCAATGACTTTTGTAGGCGTAACCACCATATATGCAGGATTCCTAAACATCATAAACCTATACCTCCCTCTGCTTTCGGATAGCAGCACGCTTACAGTTGGGCTAATAAACCTTACCCTAACTGGAATAATACTCGCAAGTGTTGTCGTTATTATTGCAGATGCAATTCCGATATGGCTTAAAGGCGCAAAAAAACAGCAGCCACCACAGTCGGTTTCAGATGCAGCAGGAAATCCTCAGAAGGAAGATATATTACACTAAAAAAGGGATCCCCTAAGTTTTCTACAACCTAGGGGATCGCCATCCTTTGTTTTTTATTGCCCACCTTAACCAATAGCCCAATAAACAATTATATTTGAAAGATATTATTAAAGCAAGAACAAGACGTTACGATGAAAATAGCGGTAAACGCTAAAGCCCTCAACAAGGGAAATAGCGATGGCGTTGGTAGATTTACCTACGAAACTTTCAGTAGGATTGTAAAGGCACATCCAGAACATCAGTTCTATTTCATTTTTGATAGAAACTACCAGCATAACCACGTTTTTGGACGGAATGTAGAGCCTATCGTTGTTGGACCACCAGCAAAGCATCCGCTGGCTTGGTGGTATTGGCACGAAGTGCTGCTTGCCGATCAGCTCAAAAAAATAAAACCGGATGTTTTTGTTGCTCCCGATGGCTTTCTGTCGCTATCAGTACCAACAGCGCAGGTGGCCGTTATTCACGATCTAAGCTTCGAGCACTATCCCGAACTCGAAAAGTGGGGAAGACGCAAGTATTTCCAGCACTTTTTCCCTCGCTTTGCGGAAAAAGCCAGCCGAATTCTTACCGTATCGAACTTCTCCAAGTCCGACATTTGCGGCAGCTACAAAATATCGCCGCACAAAATAGATGTAGCCTACAACGCAGCCGATCCAATATTTGCACCGCTTACCCAAAATCAAATAGACGATTTACGCTTCGATTTGACCGACGGATGCCCCTACTTCATATACGTAGGCTCCATTCATCCTCGAAAAAATGTGGGCAGAATGCTCCGCGCTTTTGATAGGTTTAAGGATGAAACGCCTTCGAACTATAAGTTCCTGATGGTTGGTAATCCAGATTTCAAAGCACCTAAAATCGAAAAGATTTACCGAGAGATGCACCACAAAAAGGATGTAATTTTTGCTGGATGGCTATCAAACGAGCACCTCTCTAAAGCAGTTGGTGCTGCGGAAGCGTTGGTTTTCGTTCCTATATTCGAAGGTTTTGGGATTCCGCTAGTGGAGGCCATGAAAACCAACGTGCCAATTATAACCTCTTCGGTAACCTCGCTGCCCGAAGTGGCTGGCGATGCGGCCCTACTGGTTGATCCGTTCTCCATCATCGAAATAAAAAATGCCATGACCAAAATGGCTACCGACTATAACTTCCGCAACACGCAAGCATCGTTGGCCTTTGAAAGAGGGAAGCTTTTTAACTGGGACAACACGGCAAGCTTGCTTTGGAGCACCATTCAAAAGGCAATAGAGTAGCCCATGAGTAACCTCCAACCCTACTTACATGCCGATTTGCTCGAAGCAGGTTGCGACGAAGCAGGAAGAGGCTGCCTAGCAGGACCTGTGGTTGCTGCGGCAGTAATTCTCCCAAAAGAATTTGACCTTCCGCTTCTCGACGACTCCAAAAAGCTGAGCCATAAAGTTCGTGAAACGCTAAAAGGGCAAATAAAGGAGCAGGCGCTGGCTTGGGCTGTAGCCGTTATCGACAACGAAACCATCGACCAAATTAATATTCTCAACGCATCAATTCTGGGGATGCAGCAGGCGGTAGATCAGCTCGCCATCGCCCCCAAGCTGCTTCTAATTGATGGAAATCGATTTAAAAAGCACCAAGAGTATAACCACCAGTGCGTAGTTGGCGGCGATGCCAAGTTTGCCAGCATTGCCGCAGCCTCTGTTTTGGCCAAAACCTACAGAGACGAGCTCATGGAAACGCTTCACAACGAGTTTAGCGTATACGATTGGAGTAAGAATAAAGGGTATCCCACCAAAAAACATAGGGCAGCCATCGTGCTTCATGGCATTAGCCCGTACCACCGCAAATCGTTTAAGCTAACCGACGAGCAACTGAGCATAAAATTCGAATAAGCTTCAATCATTAGGTTTTCGACCCTTGATCTGTTAAAAATTTAAGCTATTCGCACAAGTTTTTATTTCAAGTTGTGTCCAATACCCGTGTTTGCTGTACATTTAGGTGGGAGAAAAATCAACCTCCACAATGAAAAGTAACATATATGAACCTCGCAGCATGGCGAGCGACATAGAACCATTGAAAAACAATTTATAAGTATGAAAAAAATCAGCATTCTGCTAGTTGGGTTGCTGCTTTTCGGCTCTACAACACTAAGAGCAGACGAGGGAATGTGGCTACTTCCCCTAATTGAAAAGCTCAACATGAAGGATATGAAAAAGGCTGGGCTTAAGCTTTCGGCCGAAGATATCTACAGCATCAACAAGAGCAGCCTTAAGGACGCCATTGTGATCTTTGGCCGTGGCTGTACTGGCGAAATGATCTCCGATCAAGGGCTTGTTCTTACCAACCACCACTGTGGATACGGCTCTATCCAACAGCTTAGCTCTGTTGAACACGACTACCTAAAGTATGGCTTCTGGGCAATGAGCAAGGGCGAAGAACTTCCTGCACCTGGCCTTACCGTTACCTTCCTCGAAAGAATTCAGGACGTAACCCCAGAGTTCAACAAGGTGCTTACCCCTTCGATGAGCGAAACTGAGCGTGCAAAAGCCATCGCTGAGCTTAGCAAGAAGCTCTCTGACCAAGCATCGTCGGGCAAGTTCATTAAAGCGCAGGTTACTCCAATGTATGCCGGCAACCAGTTCTACCTTTTTGTTTACAAGGTGTTCTCCGACGTTCGTCTGGTTGGAACTCCTCCAGAATCGATTGGTAAATTTGGTGCCGATACCGACAACTGGATGTGGCCTCGTCACACTGGCGACTTCTCGATGTTCCGCGTGTACGCCGATAAGGATGGAAATCCTGCCGAATACTCAGCCAACAACGTTCCTTTCAAGCCTAAAAAGCACCTTACCATCTCGCTAAAGGGCGTAAATAAGGGCGACTACACCATGATTATGGGTAACCCTGGCCGTACCAACCGCTACATGACCTCTTGGGAAATTGAAGAGGTGTTGGGTATCAGCAACCCTAGCCGCATCAAAATTCGTGGCATCCGCCAAGATATTTGGATGAAGGACATGCAGGCTAACGACACCGTACGCATTCAGTACGCCTCTAAATATGCTGGTTCGTCTAACTACTGGAAGAACTCTATCGGTATGAGCCGCGGCTTGAAGCGCCTAAAGGTTCACGACAAGAAGGAAGCTCAGGAAGCAGCCTTTACCGCTTGGGTAAACCAGTCGCCAGAAAGAGTTGCCACCTACGGTAGCGCCCTTGGCCTAATTAAGGAGGCTGTTCAAGGACGCAAAGACTACTACAACGCTATACAGTACATTGCAGAAAGCATCCGCGGTATAGAAGTTGTTGGAGCCGCTGCTCGCTACAGCAACATGGCCATTCAAGCCATCGAAAGTAAGAAGGATATGGATAAGGTTAAAGAAGCTGCAGCCGAATTCTACAAAGACTACAACGAGGCGCTAGACCGCAAGGTGGCCGTAGCCATGTTCGAAGTTTACAAGAAGGATGTTGCCCCAACCTACTACCCTTCGGTATATACCGATATCCAAAACAAGTTTAACGGTAGCATCGAGGCATACGTAAACGACCTTTACAACAACTCCATCTTTGCAAACCAAAAGAAGTTTAACGCTTTCCTTGCCAACCCATCGGTTGACGCAATCAAAAACGACCCAGCTTACCTGGCATCGCAAAGCATCAACACCACCCTTAAGGGCCTTTCTGAAAAGGTTACCCCTTTTATGGAGAAGCTAACTAAGGGACAACGCGGATATATCGCTGGCCTACTAGACATGGAGAAGGATAAGCCTCACTACCCCGATGCCAACTTCACCATGCGCTTAACCTACGGCAACGTGCTAGACTACTACCCTGCCGATGCGGTATACTACAACTTCTACACCACCATGGACGGTATCATGGAGAAGGAAGATCCAAACAACTGGGAATTCGTAGTGCCAGCCAAGCTTAAGGAGCTATACATGGCCAAAGATTTCGGTCAGTACGCCATGAAAAACGGAAAGATGCCTGTTGCCTTCCTATCAAACAACGACATCACCGGTGGTAACTCGGGTAGCCCAATCATGAACGCCAAAGGCGAGCTTATTGGTGCCGCTTTCGACGGTAACTGGGAGGCTATGAGCGGCGATATCGCCTTCGAACCAGCCCTACAGCGTACCATCAGCGTAGACATCCGCTACGTGCTATTTATTGTAGACAAGTTTGCAGGTGCAAAACACCTGATCGACGAAATGACTATTGCAAAATAGTTCCATACGCGCACATTTTTTTCGAGAGGAGGCTCACCAACAGGGAGCCTCCTCTCCCTTTTTCATACCGTTAGCATCCCCAAGCCATCTCGTGCCATAAAAAGGGCAGCCAGCATTGGAAAGACAGGGCGTACTACAAAATTTAGAGGGCACGTCCACCTCGTCGCACGGCACAACCACCTCTTTTTTGTACCTTTGCCGGCATGGAAAACAACGAAACCTACAATATCACCCTCTACACCGATGGAGCAGCCAGCGGTAACCCCGGTCCTGGCGGATACGGCACCCTGCTCATTTGGGGACCACACGTTAAGGAGCTCTCCGAAGGTTTTGAGCTAACCACCAACAACCGAATGGAGCTGCTGGCCGTTATCCGAGGCCTACAGGCGCTCAAATTCCCTAAATGTAACGTTACCATCTACTCCGACTCCAAGTATGTGGTGGATGCGGTGGATAAAGGCTGGGTTTTTGGCTGGGAAAAGACCCGCTTTAAGAATAAAAAGAACCCCGACCTGTGGATGGAGTTCCTCCGCGAGTACCGCAAGCACAGCGTTAAGTTTATTTGGGTAAAAGGCCATGCCAACATCCCGGGCAACGAGCGCTGCGACCGCCTAGCTGTGGCCGCCGCCGCCGACAAAAAGAACCTAAAGGTAGACTACGGCTACGTAAACAGCACCGACAGCGGGGCAATGGAGTAGCTTGCGGCATAAAGTACCTCCTGCTACCATTTACGGCTATCCCAAGAGCATAAATACAATCCTTCATAAATAGGCTGCCTTCTGCTAGCCTATTTTTTTATTCTGCCTATTCAAAATAGATTCCTGCTAGGCAGGATGGCTACTTATACAGCCATACCACCTACTACAGCTAGCAGGAAGCATTGCACAACTTACAGGACTTCTATTTATCCTACAGAATAAAGATTAAGCATATCAGGATATGCATTACGCTACACCAATGGGCAGCTGAATGCTTAACCCATAAGGTAGGGATGGTAACCGGATACCTGAAAGAAGGTCTGCGCCAGCAGCAGCTAGCGCTTACGCCAGTACGACGAGGCGTAGCCCTTAAGCCGATCGGGCTGCTGGGCAAAGGCAAACTTACCGCACCGCCTAACCTCATCGACGGCGAGCTTAAGGTAGGTGTAGGCCTTGTTGCGCTGGTCGCGAAGCAGGTACTGCTCGCGCTGCTCGGTGCGCACCTGTGCCAGCAGCCTCGAAAGGTGCTCGGCGTCGTCGCAGGCACCATCGAGGCGCGTAACATCGAAGCCAACAGAGCGCAGCAGCTCGATGTGCTCGGTGGCCAGCGAGCCAATGTTGTAGTAGTAGTCGATAAGGGCCTCGTGCCGAAGGTAACCCGACATGGGCTTTAGCCTACCCAAGAAGTTAGGCTTACCACGAAAGGCAAAGCGCAGGGCGCGAGTCAGGTCGATGCTCAGCTGCGAGGCCGTACTTCGCTTCTGCTTCCACTCCTTTTCGGCATCGCTGGCCGTAGAGAGGTGGCTTTGCCACAGTGTTTCGATGTAGCGGCAGGCGGCGGCACGGCGGGGCAGCTCCTGCACCAGCGTCCACTGCAAACCTACCTGCTCGAGCGCCGCCTGGTCGGGCTGCACCCAAATATGGAGCTCCTCGGCCTCCTGTAGGGCTACGGAAATGGGAATATTGGGCTTTACCGCATTTGGAATGGCCTCGATAGCCTCGGCCTGCTGCTCGTATAGCTCTTTAGACATAGCGTATCGTGTTAATGGTTTTGGGGATGGCCTGCGGCCGCCATCGGGAAGCGAGAGGGTAACCGTAGGATACCTCTAATATAGAAATTTAGCATCAAAAAAAGGAATTTCCGACATCGGATTGATAGGGGAGCACTCCAAAACCGGGCCGAGGCACCCAAAAGCGTGCGTGAGGGATTGCAGCGAAAAGCCCAGAGCCCGCAGCAGAGCGTAGGGCGAGGACTTGCAGCGGAAAGCCCGACCCGACAGGGGCACGCCCCCATAATGGACGGCTATCCAACCGTAAAAAACGGCTGCTGCCGATCTTCGGATTTCTTAACTACTGCTAGATTATCAGCAATTTAAGCTTACCAGTATTAAGCTTCGTGAGGTTAGACTAAAAAGAGGTAAGATTGGAAACTATTGGTTCGCGTTTTGCGTTATAAAGAGTGTGCAAGTTGCAGCACAGGCCAATTAATAGTTATTTCTTTAAGTATTAATGTTAAAACGTTAATGGTTTTTTGAGTGGTTTGTGAAAAAAGGCCGACGTGATGTCGACCTTTTTTTTATTTATTGAATTCGGATATACGATTACTCGCCACGAATAGCTGCAATACCAGGAAGCACCTTGCCTTCCATGTACTCCAACATAGCGCCACCACCAGTCGAAACGTAGCTTACCTTGTCGGCCAGCTTGTTTTTGTTGATAGCCGCAACCGAGTCGCCACCACCGATTAGGGTGAACGCGCCGTTTGCAGTGGCTGCTGCTACCGCCTTAGCAACGGCAGTTGTACCTTCGGCAAACTTGTCGAACTCGAATACGCCCATTGGACCATTCCAAAGTACGGTCTTAGAGTTGGCGATAACTTCGGTAAAAATCTTAGCGCTTTCTGGACCGATGTCAAGCGACATTCTCTCGGTAGGTACTTCGTCGATTTTGCAGATGATAGTGTCTGCATCTGGAGCAAACTTGTCAGCAGCCAAACCATCTACAGGAAGGTAAACGGTAACGCCCTTAGCCTTTGCCTTAGCAAGTAGGTCTAGCGCAAGCTCTAGCTTGTCGTCTTCGCAGATAGATGTTCCGATTTGTCCGCCTTGCGCCTTAATAAAGGTGTAGGCCATACCGCCACCAATAATTAGGTTTTGAACGCGTTCTAGTAGGTTCTCGATAATAAGCAGCTTATCAGAAACCTTTGCACCACCCATAATTGCGGTGAATGGTTTTTCAGACGACTTAAGAACGGTGTCCATAGCCTTAAGCTCGCTGTTGATAAGGTTACCAAACATCTTGTTTTCGGCAGAGAAAAGATCGGCAATAAGCGCAGTAGAACCGTGTGCACGGTGTGCAGTACCGAACGCATCGTTAACGTAAACATCAGCAAGAGAAGCCAGCTTCTTAACAAACTCCTTTTGGCTTTCCTTTACGACCTTCTTGGCTGCAGCCTTTTCCTCTTCGCTGGCATCCTTAGGTAAACGAGGCTTACCCTCTTCCTCGGCATAGAAACGAAGGTTTTCGAGCAGTAGCACCTCGCCTGGTTGTAGGCTAGCGGCCATCTCTACAGCCGAAGCACCAACGCAGTCGTCGGCAAACTTAACGCTCTTGCCTAAGTTCTTTTCCAATGCAGGGATGATGTGCTTAAGAGAAGACTTCTCCTCTACTCCCTTTGGACGACCAAGGTGAGACATTAGGATTACAGAACCACCATCGGCAAGAATCTTGTTAATGGTTGAAAGAGCACCGCGAATACGAGTATCATCGGTTACCTCGAATGTTTCCATATCCAATGGTACATTGAAGTCTACACGAATAATGGCCTTTTTGCCGCTGAAGTTGTAGCTGTCTAATGTTTGCATTATGAATTGATGTTAGTATGACTGACACTTAACTAGTCGAAAATTTGCAGATGTAAAAGTAGCAAAAAAAGAATTGATAAGGAAAGAAAATGAGCACATATTAGCCGTTTATATTTAGGTTTAAGCGCTTTACAACGTTAGTTGAATAACTAATTTTAGCTGTTTCTGGGTTTTGAATAGACGATAACAGGCATAAAGCAGCAGCTGGCCATTTTCCCCTTTTCTAGAGAACGATACAGCTCTCCGCTTGTCCTATCCCCTTTCTGGTTGATCACTACTCCTTAAAATTATAGGCCAAAGTCCGATAGAGTTACCTATATTGCCTATATTGTGGCCGAAGAGTTTACATACAGATTCTTATGAAAAAAAGCCTCAAAAAAATAATCAATGATCCGGTACACGGATTTATAGACATACCTAACCACCTTGGTGGCGAGCTGATAGAGCATCGTTACTTTCAACGCCTTAGAGGTGTTAAGCAGCTTGGGCTTACGCATCTCGTATATCCAGGTGCCGTACATTCGCGTTTTCAGCATGCACTGGGTGCCATGCACCTCATGAAGCTGGCCATAGATGCGCTTCGGAGCAAAAACCACGAAATAACCGAACAGGAGGAGGAGGCGACGATTTGCGCGATTCTACTTCACGACATTGGGCACGGCCCGTTCTCGCATGCGCTCGAATTTAGTATTGCCGAGGGCATAAGCCACGAAGATTTATCGCTGATGATGATGAATCGAATGAACCTTGAGTTTGACGGAAAGCTTACGCTGGCCATTCAGATCTTTAAGAACGAATACCCCAAACACTTCTTGCACCAGCTAATATCAAGTCAGCTGGATGTAGATAGGCTCGACTACCTGAGCCGCGACAGCTTTTTTACAGGCGTTGTAGAAGGAGCCGTAGGGCTCGATCGTATCATCAAAATGCTCGAAATTGTGGACGATGAGCTGGTGGTGGAAGGAAAGGGAATATACTCGATAGAGAAGTTTCTGATTGCACGCAGGCTGATGTACTGGCAGGTTTACCTCCATAAAACGGTGGTAGCCGCCGAGCAGCTGCTTATCCAAATATTCAAAAGGGCAAAAGAGTGCATCAAAAGTGGCATACCCATCTACACAACTCCAACTCTACTTTACTTCCTCAATAAGACATTCGAAGAGGGTTACCACTCCAATAACGACGAGCTAATAGATCGCTTTGTGCAGCTAGACGACTCGGATATTATTGTTTGCCTCAAAGAGTGGGAGCGTTCGGGCGACTTCATTTTAAAGAATCTATGCGCAATGCTTAACAGCCGAAATATCCTAAAAATAGAGATCGGCAAATTACCCTTCGAAACCGAAAAAGTTACCACAAAAACAGGCGAAATCTGCCAACAATTCCATATTGATGCAAAAACAGCCTCCTACTTTGTACTTTCGAACGAGGTTAGCAACAAGGCATACAGCCCTAAAAGTCAATCAATAAAAATTCTTGATAAAAAAGGGAAATTAGAGGACATCGATATCGCTTCCGATGTGCTAAATAGTGCTGCTTTTGGGGGTGTTACGACCAAATATTTCTTGTGCTACCCTAAAAGTAACTATGAGTTTAAATTTTAATTCTTAGTTTTGTGCAAATTTATAAATAGCGTAAAATGGAGTTCAAAGCTCAAATTATTGCAGCATTTTTAAATGGCGAAATAGAAGGTGACGCAGATGTTGCGGTAACCAATGTAGCTAAGATAGAGGAGGCAACACCTGGGACTTTAGCCTTTTTGGCAAACCCTAAGTATACCCCCTACCTTTATACAACCAAAGCCTCCATTGTTTTAATCAACAAGGATCTTCAGCTAGAGCAACCCGTTTCGTGTACCCTCATTCGTGTTGCAGATGCCTACAGCGCATTTGCCTCGCTACTGGAGCTATACCAAAACGCTAAAGCGCAGAAATCTGGAATTAGCCCACAAGCTTTTATAGAGAGCAGCGCCAAAGTTGGTGAGGATGCCTACGTTGGTCCATTCGCCTACATTGGAGAAAATGTAACCATCGGTAAAAACGCAAAAATCTACCCACACGCTTACATTGGCGACAATGTAACCATTGGCGACAATGCTACAATATATTCTGGAGTAAAAATCTACCACGAATGCGTTCTTGGAAACCATGTAACCATTCATGCAAGCACCGTTATCGGAGCAGATGGGTTTGGATTTGCGCCATCAGCCGATAACCAGTATAAAAAGATACCCCAAATAGGGAACGTTATACTCGAAGATTATGTGGAAGTTGGTGCCAATAGCTGCATCGACCGCGCTACAATGGGATCAACAATCATTCGCAAGGGAGTTAAGCTGGATAACCTAATCCAAATTGCCCATAACGTAGAAGTTGGACAGAATACCGTAATTGCGGCACAATCGGGAGTTGCAGGTTCTGTGAAAATAGGAGCCAACTGCATGTTTGGTGGTCAAACAGGCGTTTCTGGGCACATTACAGTTGCCGATGGAGTAAAGCTCACCGCACAAACAGGCGTAAGCAACTCTCTAAAAAAAGAGAATCATATCTATGGTGGAACACCTGCTATTGAAATGAGCAACTTCCACCGCAGCTCGATCCACTATAAAAATTTACCTGCTTTAGCAACGTTGGTAAACCAGCTGAAAAAGGAAATTGAAGCCCTAAAGGCCAATAAATAGGATACCACACTCCCCTAGAGATCTAAATCGAGGGGATTTGTGCGTTTATTAAGAGGTACTTTTACAAGAAGAAGAACATGTCTGAATTGCAAAAAACGATAAAAGAAGCGGTAACCCTAACTGGCAGAGGTCTCCATACAGGACTTGAAGTTACGCTATCAATACTTCCTGCAGAACCAAACTGCGGCATCAAGTTTAAGCGTGTTGACCTAGAAAACCAGCCAATTATTGAGGCTATTGCCGATCTAGTAGTGGACACCTCTCGTGGAACCACCCTCGAAAAGCATGGCGTAAGGGTTAGCACCATTGAGCACGTAATGGCTGCCATTATTGGTGCCGATATCGACAATGCAATTGTAGAACTTAATGCGCCTGAAACTCCAATTATGGACGGAAGCGCAAAGCCATTCCTCGATGCAATACTTAAAGTAGGTACAGTGCAGCAAAGTGCAGAGCGACTTTACTTCGAGATTAAGGAAAAAACGGCTTGGCGCGACGATAAGCACAATATCGAAATTGTTGCCTATCCCGATGACCACTTCAGCATCAACGTAATGATTGACTACAACTCGAAGGTGCTAGGAAACCAGTATGCCAACATGGAAACCATTGAAATCTTTAATGACGAGATTGCTCCATGCCGTACGTTTGTATTCTTCCACGAGCTCGAGTTTCTTCATAAAAACAACCTTATCAAAGGTGGCGACCTGCAAAATGCAATTGTGATTCTCGAAAAAGAAGTTCCTCAAATTGAGCTTGATCGTATTGCAACGCTTTTCAACAAGCCATCGGTAGAACGTCGTCCTGATGGTATTTTGAACAACCTTGATCTTCGTTTCCCTAACGAGTGCGCCCGTCATAAGCTGCTTGATATGGTAGGAGATTTGGCTCTTGTTGGCCATAGAATTAAAGGGAAGTTCATTGCCAAGCGCCCAGGCCATCACGCAAATACCGAATTTGCCAAAGTGCTTCGCAAGATCATGAAGCGCGAATTCATGCGAGTACCAGTCCCCTTCTATAATCCTTGCGTGGATCCTGTAATGGATATCAACAAAATTAAGCTGCTGCTCCCCCACCGTCCACCATTCCTATTGGTCGATAAAATTATCCATCTAGATAAGGAAGTGGTTGTTGGCGTTAAAAATGTGACCATGAACGAGCCGTTCTTCGTTGGCCACTTCCCAGACGAACCCGTAATGCCTGGTGTTCTTCAAATTGAGGCAATGGCACAAGTGGGCGGAATCTTAGTTCTAGGACAAGTTCCAGATCCTGAAAATTACTCGACTTACTTCCTTAAAATAGATAAGGTTAAGTTTAAAAAAAAGGTAGTCCCAGGCGACACCCTTATCTTCAAAATGGAGCTGATGGAGCCAATTCGTAGAGGAATTGCCATCATGTGGGGACAAGCATTTGTTGGAAATACCCTAGTTGCCGAAGGCGAGTTAACCGCACAAGTAGTAAAGAATAAATAAATCGTAAATAAGATGAGTCAACCAATGGCTTACATTCATCCCGAAGCAAAAATTGGGGCTAACGTAACCATCGACGCCTTTGCCTGGATTGGCAAAGATGTTGTGATTGGCGACGGCACCTGGATTGGAGCCAACGTTACCATCATGGATGGTGCCCGTATCGGGAAAAACTGCAAAATTTTTCCAGGAGCCGTAATTTCGGCTATCCCTCAAGACTTGAAATTTAAGGGAGAGATAACTACTGCTGAAGTTGGGGATAATACCACCGTGAGGGAGTGCGTTACGATTAATAGAGGAACCGTTGCTAAAGGAAAAACTGTTGTTGGTAACAACTGCCTCCTTATGGCATACGTTCACGTTGCACACGACGCTATTGTTGGGAACAACGTAATTCTAGGGAATGGAACACAGCTCGCTGGTGAAGTTGAGATTGATGATTTTGCAATCCTAAGCGCGCACGTACTTGTTCACCAGTTTGTCCGTATTGGTGGCCACGTGATGGTTTCGGGAGGATCTCTCGTTCGCAAGGATGTGCCTCCATTTGTAAAAGCAGGCCACGATCCTATATCATACGTAGGAATTAACTCTATTGGCCTACGTCGTCGCCAGTTTAACCCCGAAGAAATTCATCAAATACAGGATATTTTCCGTCTTCTTTACCAAAGTGGATATATCGTATCAAAAGCGGTTGAAGTAATCGAAGCAGAAGTGCCACAAAGCGAATTCCGCGACTATATTGTCAACTTTATTAAGAACTCCAAGCGAGGTATTATAAAAGGATACAAGGGGAGAGCAAAAGCCGAAGATTTGGACATCTAGCAATCTAAAAATACAGAAGGCTCCGATTTACATCGGAGCCTTTTTTACAAACAATAGCGTCAGACACCAACCGGTAAATCCTCATGGCATCAAAATAAGAAAGCCCCAGATTGCAATCTGGGGCTTTCTCTTTATATTTTTGGATTACATCATGCCTCCCATGCCACCCATGCCTGGGTTCATCATTGGAGCAGGATTTTCTTCCTTCTTCTCAGCAAGAACGCACTCAGTAGTTAGGAACATTCCAGCAACAGACGCTGCATTCTCTAGAGCAATACGAGAAACCTTAGTTGGATCAATTACACCAGCCTCAAATAGGTTTTCAAACTTGTCAAGACGAGCGTTGTAACCGAAATCACCCTTGCCTTCTTTTACCTTTTGTACGATTACGCTTCCTTCTCCACCAGCATTTTCAACAATCTGACGAAGAGGCTCCTCTATCGCACGCTTAACGATTTGGATACCGATAGTCTCATCTTCGTTGTCTCCCTTAAGAGTTTCGATAGCGTCGATAGCACGGATGTAGGCAATACCACCACCAGGAACAACACCTTCTTCAACAGCAGCACGAGTTGCGCTTAGAGCATCATCCACGCGATCTTTTTTCTCCTTCATCTCCATTTCGGTAGCAGCTCCTACGTAAAGAACGGCAACTCCACCAGCCAGCTTAGCTAAACGCTCTTGAAGTTTTTCCTTATCGTAGTCTGATGTTGAAATTTCGATTTGCTTACGGATTTGTGATACGCGGTTTTCGATAGCATCCTTAGCGCCAGCTCCGTTTACAATAGTTGTATTTTCCTTATTGATAGAAACCTTCTCAGCACGTCCTAGCATTTCTAGCGTAGCACCGTCAAGACGCAATCCCTTTTCTTCAGAAATTACAGTACCCCCGGTTAGGATAGCGATATCCTCCAACATTTCCTTACGGCGATCTCCAAATCCAGGAGCCTTAACCGCAGCAATTTTAAGGGCACCGCGAAGCTTGTTTACAACAAGAGTTGCAAGCGCTTCGCCATCAATATCCTCTGCGATGATAAGAAGCGCACGACCTTGCTGAGCTACAGGCTCGAGCACAGGAAGAAGATCCTTCATGGTAGACACCTTCTTGTCGGTAAGAAGAATGAAAGGATTCTCTAGGGATACTTCCATCTTCTCGGTGTCGGTAATAAAGTATGGAGATAGGTAGCCGCGATCGAACTGCATACCTTCTACCACCTCTACGGTAGTGTCAGTACCCTTTGCCTCTTCAACGGTAATTACACCTTCCTTCTTTACCTTACCCATTGCCTCTGCGATAAGAGCACCAATAGTGTTATCATTATTTGCAGAAATGGTAGCAACTTCTTCAATCTTCTTGATATCGTCACCCACCTCTACGCTTTGTGATTTTAGGTTAGCAACAACTGCCGAAACCGCCTTGTCGATACCGCGCTTTAGATCCATAGGGTTAGCTCCTGCAGTAACATTCTTAAGTCCTACTGCAATAATAGACTGAGCAAGAACAGTTGCAGTAGTTGTTCCATCTCCTGCCATATCAGCAGTCTTCGAAGCAACTTCCTTAACCATTTGAGCTCCCATATTTTCGAATGGATCTGCAAGTTCAATTTCTTTAGCTACGCTTACACCATCCTTAGTGATTTGTGGTGCACCAAATTTTTTATCAATAACCACATTACGACCTTTTGGGCCTAGGGTTACTTTTACTGCATTTGCTAGCTTATCTACACCAGCCTTTAGGTTATCGCGAGCTTCGATGTTAAACTTAATATCTTTAGCCATTTTATCTCAATTTTACAGTTTACAATTAAAGTGAATTAGATAATTCCTAAAATATCCGATTGGCGCATAATGATGTAGTCAACTCCATCAATGGCCACTTCGGTACCTGCGTACTTTCCATAAAGAACGACATCACCAACCTTTACCTCCATGGTAACCTCTTTTGTACCTGTACCCACTGCAACAACTTTCCCTCTTTGTGGCTTTTCCTTTGCAGTATCTGGAATGTAAATACCGCTAGCGGTAACTTGCTCAGCAGCAGAAGGCTCTACTACTACTCTATCAGCTAATGGTTTAATCATTGCGTTTTTATTTTTAGTTTGACATTTAATTCAACGTTTGATTCTAGAACTATCCAATTTTGTGCCAAGCGTACAAAAGTAGATATGTCTGCAATTTTTTCAGATTGTAGGCCTAACTTCTGTCAGGTTGTATGCCGCTTTGTCAGGTGCAACAAAAATAGGCAGCACACAATGTCCTATCAATACCCCAAACCCGCAACGTACGGCCTACATCAAAAAAATGAAACCTAAAGGTACGGATACGTATAGTAAAAAACAAAAAGGGACTTCGAATACGAAGTCCCTTTACTGTTATAGTTGTCTAAAATTATTTCTTAGCAGGTTGCTCTTGTGCTGGTTGAGCAGGCTGTTGCTGCTTGTTTGCTCCCGCATTAGGGAACTGAGGCATTCCAGCAGCTGGCTGGTTAGCAATCTTTTGCTCTAGTTCTGTTGCCTGACGACCTGCTTTTCTGTCGATAACAACAGTAGCTGCAAGGCTAAGAACCACGATAGCAACAGCAAGAATCCAAGTAAACTTCTCGATAAAGTCGGCAGTTTGCCTTACACCAACAATTTGGTTAGCACCAGAGAAGTTTGCAGCCAATCCGCCACCCTTTGAGTTTTGCACTAAAACCGCAAGTATCAACAAAATAGCCGCAATAATGATTAATATAGAAAAAAGGGTGTACATAGTTTATTGTCTGAATGTTAATTACTTTGACTCCTTTAATTTTTCGAGTTCGGCTACAAAATAAGCTCTTTTTTCTGGATATTTCAAAATTAATTTCTCGTAAACATTGATTGCCTTCGCAATTAATCCTTGTCCAGCATAAATTTTAGCCAACATCTCCGTTACAATCTCCCCATCATCCACCAGCGATTTTACCGAAATATCCTCAATAACAGGAGGTAACTCCCCTTTTGGTGTTATACGTGGGTTCGTTGTTAAAAACTGATCGATTAGGCTATTTTGTACCTCTAGCGTATTCGCCGTTTCGTCGAGCGTGTAAAGTTTTTGATCTAATATTTCAAATATTGGGTCTTCATTAAGCCTACTCTCGTCAATATCGTCATCTATTAGCTCTAATATCTCCTCTTCTTCTACAACGTCAGGCTCCGCTATGGCTACAGGCTCAGGAACTGGCGCTACATTGGCATCCTCGACCAAAACAGCCTCCTCTTCCTGAGGCATTCCTTCATTCTGTAATTGAACCTCTAGTTCTGTTTCCTCTGTAAGGCTTTCATGCTCCAACACCTGATCCGGCTCGGGGGAGGTTTCTACTTCGTTCTGCTCTTCGACAACCGCATCAGAAGTTAATTCGGGAGCCAACTCCTCGGTAAATCTGTTTTCGGAAATAACAGTCTCTACAGCAGTAGAAACAATCTCTTCACCAAAGTAGTCACTACTCGAATTTAGAAAAAGGTATAGCCACTCTCCGCTTTGAGCATGCGTTGCGGCATAGGGCAAGAAACTCGAGAATCTGGGATCATCCGCATCCTTTAGTCCTTTTAAGTAGGCCAATACGCCTGTACTAAAATAGGGATACTGCTTCACCACACGCGACAAATCCTCGAGCAATTTCGGGGTTATGTTTTGTGGGTTATCTAGCAAGTCGACAAACTCTCGAGCATCCATAGTTTTGGTTTTACCAGTTAGCAACCGAAGCATTGAAAATGGCATCAACTAGCAAATCGGTAATCTCCTTGTTAAGGGCACTCTGTACCGAAGCTAGGTTAGTGGAACTTGGAAAATCTTTATACTGCTTAAATTCCTTATCGAAGTTAAACTCGGGATTTTGCTTATTGGTAAACTTAACCTTTACGGTAATCGTCAACCTATTTTGGCTAGCCTTATCGCCTCCCGTTATGGCTACTGGCTCTATGCTGTAACCTACAATTTGCCCTTCAAACGACAAATCAGCGTTATTATTCACGTAATTCAACTTGGTTTGGTTAATAAACCGATCCTTAAGCGCCTCGGTAAAGGTGTTGCTTAGGCTAGGAACAACCAGCGGTGCCAAATTTTGAAAATAGCTAACCGAAAATGTCTTAGACTCGGGAGAAATTGAGGCTCCCGAGAATGAATATTTTATGCTACACGAAGAAAATATCGAAAACACGGAAACCAGAGCCAGCGTTTTAAGTAGCGAATTTAATTTCATACGTTCTAAATGTTCAAATTGTACTCTTTAATCTTACGGTAGAGCGTGCGCTCCGAAATACCAAGCTCTAACGCTGCATCTTTACGTTTTCCTCTGTACTTTGCAATGGCTTTTCGGATTAACTCCTTCTCTTTCTCTGCCAAAGATAGTGTCTCTGGTTGAGATTCCCCAGAAATATCTAGGTGAGTAACATCCTCAACCTCCTTTTCCTCCTCTAGGTCGTCCATCGGATGCTTGTGCAAGGTTGTATAATCGGCAAATTGCGAAACCGCACGAGGCGAAAAAGTTGATGTAGCCTCCACATTGTCGGGCTGATATATTGCTCCACGTGATAAATCCTCTACCCTTTTTTTCAGAATAGTAATATCATCACGCATATCAAAAAGGATCTTGTAAAGAATCTCGCGCTCGCTTGCAAACGACTTCTCCTCGGCCACAGCACCTCCACCAACGTATAGTGCCGGTAGCGCTCTATCTTCAATTTTAGGAATATACAGCGCCAGCTTAGAGGCATCAACCATTCTCTCTTCCTCTATCACGGATATCTGCTCGGTGACATTTTTAAGCTGCCTGATATTTCCAGGCCAACGGTATGCCTCCAGCATCTCCTTGGCATCATCGGTAAGCGTAACGGCAGGCATGCGGTACTTCTCGGCAAAATCAGCCGCAAATTTTCTAAAGAGAAGGCTGATGTCCGATTTTCTCTCGCGCAAGGGAGGAATATTTATGGGCACCGTATTTAAACGGTAGTATAAATCCTCACGGAATTTCCCATTCTGAATTGCCTTAGGCAGGTTTACGTTGGTAGCCGCTATTACGCGTACGTTAGTTTTCTGCGCTTTAGAAGAACCTACCTTCATAAATTCGCCGGTCTCCAAAACACGAAGTAGCCGCACCTGGGTCGAGAGCGGCAGCTCGCCAACCTCATCCAAAAAGATTGTACCGCCATCGGCCACCTCGAAATACCCTTTACGGGTTTCGTGTGCACCTGTAAACGATCCCTTTTCATGACCAAAGAGTTCCGAGTCAATCGTACCTTCTGGTATAGCACCGCAGTTTACGGCCACGTACTGCGCATGTTTTCGCGAGCTTAGCTGGTGAATAACCTGCGGAAATATCTCCTTCCCGACCCCGCTTTCCCCAACTATAAGAACCGACAAATCGGTAAAAGCAACCTGCTGGGCTATGTCAATAGCCCTATCCAGTAGCGGTGAATTACCGATTATCCCAAATCGCTGCTTAATCTTCTGTAAACTCATCGTAAACTAATTAGCATACTGACAAAATTACGCATTCAAACTACATTTCAAAATGCGGTAGACTTTATTTTAAAACCCTTATTGACATTTTGTCATACTTTGAGAGAGCAGACAACGTCCAATCAGAGATTCCTTCTAAATCAACTTCCATACCGACATCCGCCTATTTTTACCATTATTTGTAACACATCCGAACCAATGCTTCTTTACTCTTTCTTATCTTTGCCTAAATTTTAATGTTTAATGAAGTTTATTGGAATCATTCCTGCTAGATATGCATCAACCCGCTTCCCTGGAAAACCTCTTGCTGATATTAAAGGCAAACCCATGGTGCAGCGCGTATACGAGCAGGCCTCTAAAGTCCTTCCGGTTGTTTACGTTGCTACCGACGACGAGCGCATCTACAATGCCGTAAAATCGTTCGGAGGAAACGCTGTTATGACATCAGCCGAGCATAGCAGCGGAACCGACCGCTGCTCGGAGGCGGTAAAAAAAGCAGAACAGGAAAGGGAGGAAGTTTACGATGTGGTTGTTAACATCCAAGGCGACGAGCCTTTTATTGCCCCCGAAATGCTGCTAAAGGTGATGAGCTGCTTTAACGATGCCAAAACGGACATCGCTACGCTTGTTAAGCCGTTTTCTGCCGACGAGGATATATTCAACCCCAACTCGCCAAAGGTGGTGGTAGGTGCAACCAACTTTGCGCTCTACTTTAGCCGATCGGCAATCCCTTACCTTCGTGGAGTTGATCAACAAGAGTGGCAGCAAAAGCACACCTTCCTAAAGCACATTGGCCTGTATGGCTACCGCACGAAGGTGCTCCACCAGCTAACCCAACTTCCCCAGGGCAACATGGAAGTAGCTGAGTCGCTAGAGCAGCTACGCTGGCTCGAAAATGGCTACAGTATTAAGGTAGAGCGCACCGAACACCAAAGCATTGGGATTGACACCCCCGAAGATTTGGCAAAGGCGCTAGAGCAAAACTTGCTTTAACCGCCATCATTAATCCTGCTCCCATTGAAGCTGCTTACAGCCTGGATAAAACACCTTTTTAAAAAGAAAAAGGTACTAGATATTGAACCACTGCTTCATTCTAACGTCGAAACGTTATTTACAGAATGGAGTAGTGGTTTTGGCTTTTCATTACCCAATGGCTGCGAGTTAACACCAAGCGATGTTGCAGGGAACTACGCCATCAGGGGACGAAATGCGAGCAGCACAGGTTCCGACTATTTCGGAACGCTATCCCTACAGGCAAAAGGCAACCTGATAAAGGCCTACTGGGAAATTGGACACACCCGAACTCCTCAGCATGGCTTTGGCTTCATAAAGGGCGATCTAGTTGCCCTCGACTTTTACTATACGGAAGAAAGCACCCGCTTTTACGGGCAGGTTATCTACAAAGCTATCGGAGAAACCCTCGTAGGCTTTTGGCGAGAAAACCATATCGGAGAGATTGCCCCCGAAGAGGGAACGCTTAAAAATCGGTTCGTTTAGGTCTGCCTTTGCCTACATCTGCCTATCCATATTCCTTCTTAAGCAATACGCCCTCAAGCCCGATTTCAACCATCACAGTTTACCGCATCTTAACATGTTGCCCTCATTATGTTAGCCTCCTGTTTGCGCTATCGGCACAATTGGTTAACTTTGCGTTTCTACTACGTTTAACGTTTCATCTTCGATAACAAAGACATCAGCATAGCAATGAAGAAGTTTAAGAGACACCTTGTTACATCGGCTCTACCCTACGCCAACGGTCCGGTGCATATTGGGCACCTTGCTGGGGTTTACATCCCTTCGGATATCTACACCCGCTACCTGCGCCTTAAGGGCGAGGATGTGATTCACGTTTGTGGAACCGACGAGCATGGGGTACCCATCACCATTAAGGCAAAGCAGGAAGGCGTAACGCCTCAAGATATTGTAGACAAGTACCACAAGATTATCGGCGACTCATTTAAAGGATTGGGTATCTCGTTCGATATCTTCTCGCGTACAACCACGCCTACCCACTATCAAACAGCATCCGACTTCTTCAAAAAGCTGCACCAAGAGGGTAAGTTCGTTGAGCAAACCTCCGAACAGTACTACGACGAGGAAGCTAAACAGTTCCTTGCCGACCGCTACATCATGGGTACCTGCCCCCACTGTGGCAACGACCGCGCCTACGGCGACCAGTGCGAAAAATGTGGAACATCGCTTAGCTCCACCGATCTAATCGAGCCTAAGTCGATGATCAGCGGCAGCAAGCCTGTAATGCGCGAAACCAAGCACTGGTATCTCCCCCTGGACCAGTACCAAAAAGATCTTGAAAAGTGGATTCTAACCGACCACAAGGAATGGAAAAGCAACGTATACGGACAGTGTAAAAGCTGGTTCGACCTAGGTCTTCAGCCTCGCGCCGTAAGCCGCGACCTAGACTGGGGTATTCCTGTACCCGTTGAAGGTGCCGAAGGAAAAGTGCTATACGTTTGGTTTGATGCTCCTATTGGCTACATATCCACAACCAAGGATCTTACCCCCGAGTGGGAAAAATATTGGAAAAGCGACGAGTGTAAGATGGTGCACTTCATCGGAAAGGATAACATCGTTTTCCACTGCATCGTTTTCCCTTCAATGCTGATGGCCGATGGCAGCTACATCCTACCCGAAAACGTTCCTGCTAACGAGTTCCTTAACCTCGAAGGCGACAAAATATCAACATCGCGCAACTGGGCCGTTTGGCTGCACGAATACCTCGAAGAGTTCCCCGGTAAGGAGGATGTGCTTCGCTACGTGCTTTGTGCAAACGCCCCTGAGACAAAAGATAACGACTTTACATGGAAAGACTTCCAAACTCGTAACAACAGCGAGCTGGTAGCCATATTTGGTAACTTTGTAAACCGCGCACTGGTACTTACCCAAAAGTATTTCGACAACAAGGTTCCCTCTGCAGGCGAACTTACCGACTTCGACAAGGAGACATTAGCCGAAATGCCTAAGATCAAAAAGGCAGTTGAAGACTACATCGAGGGATACCGCTTCCGCGATGCGCTAAAGGAGGCTATGAACCTAGCCCGCTTAGGAAACAAGTACCTTGCCGATACCGAACCTTGGAAGGTTGCAAAAACCGACATGGAGCGAGTAGGAACAATCCTGAATGTTGCGCTACAAATTACGGCCAACTTGGCTATTGCCTTCGAACCGTTCCTTCCCTTCTCAACCGAGAAGCTCCTTAAGATGATTAATGCCGACGAGTTTGGCTGGGAAAAGTTGGGTGATACCGCGCTGCTACCTGTTGGTCACGAGCTGGGCAAGCCCGAATTGCTATTCGAAAAAATAGAGGATAGCGTTATTGATGCTCAGCTAAAGAAGCTCGAGGATACTAAGCTGGCCAACGCCCTTAAGGAGTACAAGGCCGAACCACAAAAGGACGAAGCCCAGTTCGACGACTTTATGAAGATGGACATCCGCGTAGGAACCATAAAGGCAGCCGAAAAGGTGGCCAAAACCAAAAAGCTGCTTAGGCTTACCGTCGACACAGGCATCGACACCCGTACCATTGTATCGGGTATTGCCGAGCATTTCGAGCCAGAGCAGCTCGTTGGCCAGCAAGCCTGCTTCTTGGTAAACCTAGCCCCTCGCGAAATTAAGGGCATCACCTCCAACGGTATGATCCTAATGGCGCAGGATGCCGACGGCAAGCTACGCCTAGTTCAGCCTAACGAGGCTGTTAAGGCTGGTTCGCAGGTAGGATAATTCGAATAGTACAATACACACATTGTAGGGGGCGAAAAAAATTTCGCCCCCTACGTGTATAATAACCTCTCCCTCTTGTCCGTTTGCCCCCGATGGCTATCTTTGAAAGAAAAAATGCTATTCGAGAATCCCACCATCAGCATAGAGAACCTCCCCAACGCCTCGGAGGTAACCTACCAGCCCCTCGAAAAAGACTACATAATGGTGCAGCTATTTAGCGCCATACTCCTATACGCTTCGCTATTTATAGCGCTGCTGCTCGTACTCCTATTCGGATTCGAGCTATTTACCGATAGCATCATCCTCTCGATGCTTCTATACGCTGCCCTGTTTCTAGCATGCATCGGACTTCAGGTTTACGTTATTCTTGCAGGATTTAAGTGTAAAGGATTCTGTATCCGCCAGCACGACGTGCTCTACCGCAGTGGACTCATCTTTAAACGCCAGGTTTCGGTACCGCTTAGTAGAATTCAGCACCTCGAAATCAAGCGCGGCATCTTTTCGAGAATATTCGAGCTGGCAAGCCTCCAAATCTTTACGGCTGGCAGCGGCGCCGTCGACCTAAAAATACCAGGACTGACCCTAGCCGATGCCGAAAAAATTAAGGAACACCTATCCAAAGCCATAGCTCATGAGCAGTAGGTCAACCGACATATCGACCCCAACGCGTATGCACCTTGGCGGCATGCTCGTATTCTTTGGCATGTCAATACAGCGCACCATTCGTGGCGCATGGCCCATCATCGTCATCTACCTTTTTGATAGGGATAGATCGCCTTGGCTACTTTGGGGAGTTGCAGCTGCAGTGGTAGCCATTGCCGTTGCCAACGCCATACTCACCTACCTCAACTTCACCTTTTGCATCGTCAACAGCGAGCTCACCGTTAGCAGCGGCTACATCCGTAAAAAGAAGGTTTCAATCCCCTTGGCTAAGATCCAAAGCTTAAACCTTAAGCAGAACATCGTCCAGCAGCTCATCAAAATATACACCCTCGAAATTAATACGGCCGGCACCAAGGGGGCCGAGGTAAAGCTACCGGCGCTCGGACTGGCTGCCATCCGCGAAATAGAACGCCAGGTTAGCCTAATCGAAAAAAAGGCAGCAGACGAAAATACGCCCCTTACCGAACAGCCCACCGACGAGGTGCACCCCATTCTGCACCTCTCGCCGCTCGATCTGCTAAAGGTAGGCATCACCAACAACCACGTAAAGGTTATTCTTATCACCTTCTCGTTTCTCGTGGGCCTATACAACGACTTGCCGCAACGTTTCCAGGTGCTGGTCGAGCATCACCTCGACACCATCTCCAACCATGCCGCCCAGCAAGCCATCCTCTACGTGCTGCTGGCCATCGTCAGCGCCATCGTACTATCGGTAGCCGGAGCGGTGGTTGCCAGCTTTGCCTGGTTTTTCAACCTTAAGCTAACCCACAGCAGCAGCAGCCTAACCCTCGAGGCTGGCCTCATCAACCACAAGCGCATTATTGTCCCCTTCAAAAAGATACAAGCCATTCGATGGACATCCAACCCGCTACGCCAGCTTCTGGGGCTATACTCGGTAAGCATCAGCCAAGCGTCGGGCATTGTGGAAACCGAAAAGATGAAAGTACAAATACCGGGCTGCAGCGCCCAGCAGGTGGCCAGCATAGAGCAATCGGTATGGGGAACCAATATGGTAAACCAGCCAGCAGCCGTGCATCGTAGCCACTGGCTATACATGCGAAACCTCTGGCTCGTATTTGGGTTGATCCCTGCCGCCCTAGCAACCACCACGGGCTACTTGGCTAGCAACAACCTAGTATGGGGTTGGATTTGGGCCCTTGCCTACATTCCCTTTGCCCTCCTTGCATGGAAAAAGCGCTACTTCTACCTAAACGAAACAACGCTTGTGGCATCAAGCGGCAGCATCAGCCACGAAAAGGTAATGATTCCGCTGCGCAAGATTCAGGGGATATCGGTTCGGCAGTCTATCTGGCAAAAAAAAGGAGCAAGAGCCAGCGTAAGCCTATACACCGCTGGCGAAACCATCACGCTTCCCCAAGTGGAGGCCAGCATAGCCTTTGCCCTTCGCGACTACGCGCTATACCTAGCCGAAAGCGACCACGAGCCTTGGATGTAGCCCTTGCCACTCCTCCAAATCCCCACATCCTTCTCCCTGCTATCCAGCGTAGCAGGGGCTGTGGACTGTAGACAAAACCTGAAAAAATAGCGCCATGCGGTTGCCATTACACAATTGTTGCTATTTTTGAAACTCGATAAATACCGACGCCACAAACGTCGCATAAAAAATTACAAAAAGTAAGCAGGTAAATAACCAATAACACAACCGATGCAGGAGGAAATAAAAAAGCACAGCAAGAAAATATTTAGCATTGCTGGCAATCGCAACGCCAGCATAGCCAAAAAAGTAAGAGAAGTACTTCTCGAAATACTCATCATCTTTATCGCCGTAAGCATATCCGTATGGTTTCATAACCAAAACGAAAAGAAGCATCAGCAGGAGGAGGTTAAGGAGTTCCTAACCGACATAAAAGAAGATCTGCTAAAAGATAGGGCAACCTACCTCCGCCACGTTCAATACCACAACAGCGATTCCCTCCTCTACCAAAAGATTATCCGGGTAACAAAGAGCAGCTCCGACACCACCAAGATAAAGATCAACTTCGTGGTAAGATCCCTCAACCTATCATGCGGCAACTACGAGGGCTTTAAGACAAGCGGCAAAATTGGCTACATCAAAAACAAGGAGCTCAAGAAAAAGCTGCTCGCCTACTACGAAGACAACATTCCCAACCTAAAATTTGGACAAACCTACTACAGCCAGGAGTCGAACAAGTTTATCGAAACCATTTTCGATAACGCCGAAAACCTGATGAGCTACGTTTGCACCAACCGCGTAAAATCAAAAGCCCAAAACTTTCTCCTTATATCATCGTCCATAAATGACCAAATGAAAAAATCCGTAACGGAAATCGATGCCATACTCCACGAAATAGCCAAGGAAGTTCCCCAAGAGTAGCTTACGCAAAGTAGCATACCCATCGACCCATTTTATATCGATGGGGGATCTCCGAGAGGGGGCATCGATACTTTTTGTATCCCCATCGACCCAAAAAGTATCGGCATCGACCAAAATTGCATCCCCATCGACCGAATTTGCATCGGCATCGACCGAATTTGCATCGGCAACCACCAAAAAAGTATCGGCATCGATGCTTTTTGCATCCCCATCGACCCAAAAAGTATCGGCACCGACCAAATTTGCATACCCATCGACCAAATTTGTATCGATGGCTACCCTATTTTTAAGGATGTCATCGTTAATGAGCCACCAACGGGCTTATCATTAAAGAACTTAATCTCCTCGTTTTTATCCTGCAGCGCAACGGCATAAAGCAGCGGCAGGAAGTGCTCGGGGGTCGGTATCGACAGCTCAAAAGCCTTACCCAGCTTCGAGTAGCCAACCAACGCCTGGTGGTTCCCATCCAAGATAAGCTCCTTCATTTTATCGTTGGCCTCATTGGCCCAATCGTAGCCGTAGCATTCGTTAAGCTGCTGCCAACGAATCATTCCAAGATTATGAACCAAGTTGCCGCTTCCCACAATCAAAACGCCCTTATGGCGCAAGCTGTAAAGCTCCCTGGCCAGCTCGTAATGCTGCTGCGGCGTTTTGTAGTAATCGAGGCTTAGCTCTATTACCGGAATGTTTGCCTTGGGGTACATGGGCCTAACTACCGTCCACGCGCCATGATCTAGCCCCCACTTCTCATCCAGCACCACCTCGGTGCTCGCCGCCATGCGCTTAACCTCCCTGGCCAGCTGCGGCATTCCTGGGGCTGGGTACTGGATGTCGTACAGCTCTTTCGGAAAACCGCCAAAGTCGTGAATCGTGGCAGGCTGCTCCATGGCCGTCACCTTCGTCCCCTGCGTCTCCCAATGGGCCGAAATAACAACAATAGCTTGGGGCGTTTCAATCTCCTTCGAAATATCCCTAAACCCCGTAACGAATTCATTCTCCTCAACGGCATTCATCGGGCTGCCATGTCCCAAAAAAAGAACTGGCATTTTCGGCGTGCTCGCCATCCATTCACCAACTATACGCATTTCATCAAGTTTTGTACCCACTACCATTCCCAATGGCAAGGCTAAGGGCGATTATAAAAATCTTCACCTATCCACCTCACGCAGCATAAAAGCCTCCTTTAGCCCGCAGCCCGCCATCGAAAATGATTTTAGGTTATCGTACATGCTCGTAGATTTTCGCTTAAACAATACTATCGTTCTACTTTAGCACAATTCGGATATCAAGCACGAAGATGTCATCAATAACCTTATCGCCAAGGCTATCGAAAAATGATTTAGACCCGTATCGTACATCGAACTTAGAGCGGTCTACCTTCAGCTGGGCCAAGTAGGCGTTGTCCTTCTTGGTAATATCAACCGAAATTTTGTCCGACTTCCCCTTTATCGTTAGCACACCCGTCAAGGTAGCCTTACCGTTGGCAAATCGGGTGGCCTTTGTTACCTTAAATGCCGAGGTTGGAAACTTCTCCACGCCAAAAAAGTCGTCCGACTTTAGGTGACCAACAAGCTTTTGGTTGTAGCCGGCATCCTTAAGGTCGCTATTCGTGATCGAGTTCATATCCATCACCACCTCTCCGCCAGCAATGCTGCCTTTCTTCACCTCAAGATAGCCGCTCTTCACCTTAATTCCTCCCGTATGAGAGCCACCAATCTTATTCCCAGTCCAGCTAACGGCTGATTTTGTAACGTCGATCTCACTCTTTTGGGCCGATACCGATAGGGCTCCTGCTAGCAGAAGAACACCTAAAACTTTCACTCTTTTCATCCTACAAGTTGTTTTAAATGGTTGGATGCAACCCGCATCAGCAGCGCTTACCCATTCCTAGCTGCGGCTGCAAGCCATGCGGGTGTCATACCGTAAAATTTAAGCCGCTACTAGCAGCTCATTACGATACAAAGGTAGAGAAGGCCCCTTTTTTTACACTTGATCTATGGTAAGAAATGCAGCTGACCTATGGTAAGGAGATCGACTCCCACCCTTCCGCTATCGCTGCCTCCGAATTCGGCTAAGGCTCTCGGGGGTGATGCCCAAGTACGACGCAATGTATACCAGCGGCACGCGCTGAAATATTTCGGGATTTTCTTTTAGCATCTCGTTGTACCTATCAACGGCCGACTCCCACATCGTTGCGTTTAGCCGGCTCAGCGCATTTACGTATGCCTTCTGAAACAGAATTCGGAAATACCGCTCAAGGCTTGGGATGTCGGCCAGCAGCTCCTCAAACCGCTCGCGCGAGATCCGCAGCAAGTTCGAATCCTCCAACGCCTCCATGTTGTACCTCGATGGCCTTTGCGAGAAGAAGCTTTCCAGGTCGCTAATCCAGCTGTTATCCATCCTAATCTGGTAGATATGCTCGCCCCCTTTCATGTCGATGTAGTACGATCGCAAGCACCCCTTGGTAACGAAGTACAGGTAGCTGCAAACCTCACCAGCAGCCAAAACCTCCCTCCGTTTCTTCACCATCACCGGCTCGAAAGCCAATCGTATTTTGGCCTCATCCTCCTCGGTTATAGCCGACCACTTACCCAAGTAGTACAGCAGCTTGTTATCGTCCTTCATTCTCAAATCGTATTGCGTCGGTGTACAAATTTAAGTGAAAGTTGGAAATAGCAGCAGGGAACTCCCACGTAACGTTTTTTTGGCGCAAAGAAATATGGATATACGTTATACTCATATTTTAGCTGCAAACCTATCTTCAGCACATAAGCCGGCTGATATGCATATAGAGATTGCCTAAACAACAATCAACCGCTAGCCTACTTTAGGCAAAAAACTATAATAAATCCTATTTTTGCATCAAATTATTAATCAAATAACATTTAAATTTTTCTACTAAATGAAAAAATTGGTATTGCTTCTAACCGCTGCTTTTATAACCTGTAGCTTATGGGCAGGTGATCTTAAACTAGAAAAGGAAAAGGCAACTTTAAAAATTCAAGTGCCTCCCCTCGAAAACCTACTATCAAAAGATGTAACCTACAAGTTTATCTACCCAAAAGAGTTAAGACATTACATCGAAAGTAATTTGAATAATTATACTCGAGAATTCTGCGATGTCGACGGTGATGTTAACGATTATCCTCGCAGGTTACTCGCAAAGAAGATATTTGGCGACATCCCTACCGATTACACATTCGAGCTAATTACTGATGGTATAACCCCTTTAGTGCGCATAGGAGCTCCCTATACCAGTCCCGATTACAAAGACGGTTTTGTTCAAGATTTTCAATGTACCTTCCCTGCAAAGCTTAAAGTTTACAAAGGGAAAGAATTAATCCATGAATTGGTGGTAGATGATGGTGGGCAACCCTATAAGGTAACTCTTTTTGACAATTATAGGCTAGATCCTAGCAACTATCAGCAGCCCTACGTCGGTTTTCCTTCTGCTGATGCTCTTGAAAATGCGTTAAAAGCAGGCAGCCCCACCCTTAAGAAATTCTGCTTCTTAGCCGAATATAAGCTGTATTGCGAAATATACAATAGGGCATGCACTGCGCTACTCAACCTATATGGCGAATATTCCTTTAAAACAACAATTCCCATAAATATAGTAAATCCTAAAGAGGCCTCTTCCTATGAAGATTACAACCAGTATGCCAACGAGCTTCTCTCCTTTCTAAGTACCACTACCTCCTTCGATGCTATTAAAGAGAACAACGAAAAACTAAAAAAATCGGCCGAATTTTTCGAATCCTATGCTAAAAAGGAAAATTTAGACAAAAACTTAAAGCTTGCCTGCCTAAAAAATGCAGCAATTTCTCGCATCTTAATAGGGGATATCAACCAAGCCTTCCTTCTGATTCGCGACCACGATAACATTGGCTTCAGAGTTTTTGGGAGTCTCCGCTCTGTTCTATTCGACTTATTCAACGTATTCTCGTATCGAAGCTACTACCAATCCTTTGACGAAAAGAAAGATGTCATTGAATCTATGACGCTAAACGACTACTTCGAAAAAGAGCTCAATGCTCGTATTTTGGCTGATACTCAAAAGCAAATTGCAGATTTGGCCGCAGTCCAAGAGCGCATTAAAAATAAAAATGCAACCATGGATAAGCGCAACATCTATGGAGCACAAACAATTGTAAACTACAAAAATGGAACATATCGCAGCTGCTATTCTAATATTGTATTTTACGATCTAGATGCAAATGGCAATCTATCTACATCTTGTGGTACCCACATTAAAACATACATTCACTTCCCTTATGGTACAACACGCTTTTTAGGCGACATTCAGTCTGTAATAACAACAGCGAAAGATTCAAGTAAAAATGTGTTCATTCCCATTCTTATCACAGATAATCCCATTTTTAACATTAAGATTCTTTGTGAATACAAGTTTTCTATCAACGGATTTAACGTCCTTGTAGACAGAACTGCCTATAGCGACAATGCCTTCATTATCGAGCCAATCGCCAATAATCCCAAAAGAAGAGGTTATCGTCTCTCCCAAATTGTTTCTATAAGTGAGTGCCCTAGCTGGATAAGCGAAAACAAAGCACTCAAAGATGCTATCAATGCGGGTTCAATAAAAAATACCGAAGAGGGTTTGAAAAAGCTACTTCCCCTTCTACAGGCAGAAAAACTCCCTCTAAAAGAGTTGTAACCCCTTCTTAGTCGCTCGTTAAAAAAATGATACAGAATATAAAGCTGCCTGTCAAAATAGCTAGACAGGCAGCTATCTCGTCCTAATAATAGGTTGACACAAAAAAGTAGCCTATGTCAGCTAATAGTAGGACAAAACACCAGCTTGCGACCCCCTTTTCCCCCTTTGCGCCACCTCTTACCCAGCTGCAGCCTTTCAACTTCCCCCTAAAATCGCTATCTTCGTGCTTCGTTTATCTTTATACCTCACCCGTGAAGCTTTGCATTGCCGAGAAACCCAGTGTTGCCAAGGAGTTGGCCGAAATACTAGGCGCCAGTACGCGCCGCGACGGTTACTACGAGGGTAACGGCTATTGGATTAGCTGGACCTTTGGGCATCTCTGCACCCTCAAGCTTCCCGAAGACTACCACCCCGATCTCAAGCGCTGGAGCCTTTACACCCTGCCCATCATACCGCAGCGGTTTCAAATAAAGGTGATAGACGACACCGGTATACGCAAGCAGTTCGAAACCATCAAGCGCCTAGTTTCCGAATGCGACGAGGTAATCAACTGTGGTGATGCCGGACAGGAGGGGGAGCTTATTCAGCGCTGGGTGCTTACCCTGGCGCAGAATGCCAAGCCGCTTAAGCGCCTTTGGATATCCTCGCTAACCGCCGAGGCCATCAAGGAGGGATTTAACTCCCTTCAGGAGGGTAGCAAGTACGATCTGCTATTCTTTGCAGGCCATGCGCGAGCCGTCAGCGACTGGCTGCTGGGCATCAACGCCACCCGCCTCTACACCTCCAAGTATAGCAACGGCAAGGGCGTGCTTTCAATTGGCCGCGTGCAAACGCCAACGCTGGCGCTCATCGTTCGCCGCCACCTCGACATCGTCAACTTTAAGCCCGAACCCTACTGGGAGCTCAAAACGCTCTACCGGGGCGTCATTTTCTCCGCCACGCAGGGCCGTTTTACCGCCGAGGCCGACGCTGCCGACATCCTGCAAAAGATTCGCGAGAGCCTCTTCACCATCACCTCGTTCGAGAAAAAGAAGGGCACCGAAGCGCCGCCTCGCCTCTTCGATTTAACCTCGCTGCAGGTCGAGTGCAACAAGAAGTTCGGATTTACCGCCGAGGAAACCCTCAACTACATACAAAGCCTCTACGAGAAGAAGCAGGTGTCGTACCCGCGCGTCGATACCACCTTTCTTCCCAACGATATCTACCCAAAAGTTCCCGGAATACTCAAAGGGCTAAAGCCCTACGAGCAGTTTACCGAGCAGCTGCTGGCCTCCAAAATCAAAAAAAGCAAAAAGGTATTCGACGACAGCAAGGTTACCGACCACCACGCCATCATTCCAACGGGCGAGTTCAACCCCAACCTTGCCTTTAACGAAAAGAAGGTCTTCGACCTCATAATTCGCCGCTTTATTGCCGCCTTTTACCCCGACTGTATCGTCTCCAACACCACCGTTTTGGGCGAGGCAGCCCAGATACCCTTTAAGGCAACCGGCAAGCAGATACTCGAAGATGGATGGCGCATCCTCTTCAAAAAGAAGGACGACGAGAAGGACGACGACGAGCCCGATAAGGACGACCAGCTCATGCCCGAATTCGTCGAAGGCGAAAGCGGACCGCACGAGCCAGGCGTGCAGGAAAAGCAAACCCAACCGCCAAAGCCCTACACCGAAGCTACCCTGCTCCGCGCCATGGAAACCGCCGGCAAGCAGGTCGACGACGAGGAGCTGCGCGATGCACTAAAAGAAAATGGCATTGGGCGCCCATCAACCCGCGCCAACATCATCGAAACGCTCTTTAAGCGAAAGTATATACGCCGCGTGCGGAAAAACATCGAGCCTACGGTAACCGGCATCGAACTCATTCAAACCATCAACAACGAGCTGCTTAAGTCCGTCGAGCTTACCGGAATCTGGGAGCGCAAGCTGCGCCAAATCGAAAAGGGCGACTACAAGGCCGAGGAGTTTATTGGAGAGATGAAGGAGATGGTGAAATCGCTCGTGGTAGAGGTGCTAACCGAAAGGCAAAACCGCAGCATCACCATCGAGGCCGAGGAGCCCGAAAAGAAGGCCTCCGACGACGACTCGGAGGAGGGGAAAAAGGCAAAAGGCAAGCGTGCCAAAAAGGCTAAGGACGATAAACCCGCCGAGCTCATTTGTCCAAAGTGCAAGAAGGGAAAGGTACTACGAGGTAACAGCTCGTACGGCTGTAGCGCCTTTAAGGAGGGATGCACCTTCCGTTTGGCGTTCGATCATTACGGAAAAAAGCTAACCGACAAGCAGGTCGAAACGCTTATTGCCACCGGGAAAACGCCTAAGATTAAAGGTTTTTCGGTTGATGGCACCAAGTGCGACGGCATCCTCACCCTCGACGAGCAGGGGCAAGTTCTTCTGCAGCGCGACGAGCAAAAGGCCGAAGCCAAGCCTGCTCCCGTAACCGAGCTAACCTGTCCAACCTGCCAGCAGGGTAAAATTCTGCAGGGCAAAAGCGCCTTTGGCTGCAGCCGTTGGAAGGAGGGGTGCACCTTTAAGGTCACCTTCGACGATATTGCCGCCAAGCACCCCAACCGCGAGGTTAACCTAGCCCTACTTAAAGAATTTTTGGGGTAGGCAGCGCCCTACCTACTCTTTTCCAATAAAGCGCTCCTCCCGGCTCCTATGCCTTCGGAATAGCCATATCAGTATCGATACGGTTGCCGCAAACTTAACGCCCTTGGCAAGTAGCAGCGTAACATCGTTCCTGTAAAATGCTGGAAGCACAAGTATGGCCGTTAGGGCACACATAAGAAGTATCGTAATAGCTTTTTTCATCGGTAATTTTATTTGTATTTAGCCGCGCAAAGTAGCATTTTTTTTGCCATCTGCCCTACGCAAGCCGCTAACCCATATCCGCTAGCAGCCACCTTATGGCTTTTTGTTTTTACGCACCCAGTAGGGCTAACTTCATCTTTTTCAAAATAAAATTAGTGTTAACGCTACAACGGTAGCGCTATTCAGCTATATTCACCCCCTGAGATTTATTGCCGACACTAGGCAACGCCTGGCAGCGGCTTTAATCCGAAGTGAGGGCTTCTTTCATCGCTAAGAATACATTGCGCCAAGCCCTCCTTGCATATAGTAAACCTAACCTAAAGACCTATTAATAGCTAGTCGAAATGATTACAAATGTCCGTTACGGAAAGCCCTGCAGCTACGATTACGAAATTCTTCTCGACCATTTCTCGGGATTAAACACCAATAGCATTCGTACCTCCACCATTCCTTTGGTGCAGTTTTGGAAGGATACCAACCAACGAACCAAGCAGCTGCTCGACGCCCTAAAGGAGTCGACCAACAGCGTTACGCTCTGCTTCGAGTACCCCACCGTATCGCCTAAAGGCCACGGCAAAGCCTCCATGACCGATTTGATGGTGATATGCGGAAACAGCAAGATAGCCATCGAGGCTAAGTTTACCGAATACCTGCCCGAAAATGGCCACCCCGAAAATATCGAAGGCTGGCTGCAAAAAGCCACCAGCGACAACCGCCAGCAGGTGCTAGAGGGATGGACTAGCCTCATCGAACCATTCTCGCAGGGCATTAACCCGCAGCTGCAGCACTCGCTCGACTACCAGTTCTACCACCGCACCGCCTCGGCGTGCGCCGGCAGCGAGAAGGCCGCCGTGGTTTACTTGCTATTCTACGAAAAGGAAAACGAGGAGGCCATGACCGCCTACACCAACCGGCTAAAGGCAATGGTAGAGGTTATCAACCCAAAGAGAACGCTCTCCTTCCACGTGTGGCAGGTGGAGGTAACCTCCATCCGCGAGGTGGAAGACACGGCCTTTACCGCCATGAAAAAGGAGCCCGTTTACCGCTTTGGTGCCGAACGGTTGGTTAAGCTCTAGCGCATACGCTTACATACTACATGCAACAGCATACCTAGGTTTCACTCTAAACCTTTCTTTATGAAGCAAGCTATTATTCCATTATACACCCCCTCCGATAGGGTACTGGTACGATCGAAGGGGTGCTACGTTTACGATAGCGATGGAAAGGAGTACATCGATTTTGAGTCGGGCGTGTGGTGCACCAACCTGGGGCACTGCAACGAGAGCATCAGCAAGCTGATGAAAAGCCAGCTGTACACCTCGGTACACCACGGCTACCACTTCCGCAACGAGCACGCCGAGGAGCTCTCCGAAAAGCTTCTGCGGCTAACGGGCTTCGACGAGGGGGCCAGCGTGTTCCTGAGCTCGGGCTCCGAGGCCATCAACCTCGCCATTGTGGTGGCCCGCCACGTTACCGGGCGCCCCAAGATTGTTAAGATAGAGAGCTCGTTTCTGAGCGCCTACGGCTTTGGACAGGCATCCCCCGAAAACGAGGTGGCCGTAACCATCGCCCTAAACGATACCGCCGCCATCGACCAGCTTCGGTTCGACGAGGTGGCCGCCTTTGTCCTCGAAACAGGCGGAGCGTCGTACGACATGGTGCGCTTCCCCTCCAAAGACTTTATAAAGCGGCTGGCCACCCGCGCCAAGGAGCACGGCTGCCTCGTTATTGCCGACGAGGTAACCACCGGGCTGGGCCGCACCGGCAGGTGGTTCGGATTTCAGCACTACGAGGTTACCCCCGACATGGTGGTTACCGGCAAGGCCCTGGGCAACGGCTACCCCATTAGCGGGATAACCGTCAGCGAGCCCCTAGCCGCCGCGCTGGCAAAGAACACCTTTAGGCACGCGCAGTCGCACCAAAACGACCCGCTGGGCTGCTCCATCGGCGCCAAGGTGCTGGATATGATGGAGGAGTTTAACCTGGTAGACATCTCGCAGAAGATGGGCACCTGCCTTAAGGAGCAGCTCGAGCAGCTGCGCACCAAGTATCCCACCAAAATAAGGGAGGTAAGGGCACGCGGCCTGATGCTTGCCGTAGAGCTTACCCCCGAGGTGGATGGCGATGCCATCGGCCGGCAGCTCTTTGACGAGGGCATCGTGGTAGGCTGCAAGCAGAACACCCTTAGGCTGATGCCCCCCTTGGTGATAACCACCACCGAAATCAACCGGCTGACCCACGTGCTAGGCCAGCTGCTGAAGGCCCTGTAAAGAAGGTCGCAATTTTCCAATTTTGCCCCGCGCCCGCGCCCTACTTTTGCATTGTCAACCAAAATAAAAACGACAATGGAAAAGCTAGTTTCGTGGGTCGATATCCCAGCGGCCAACTTCGAGCGCGCGGTAGCCTTCTACCGCGGCATCCTCAACATCGATTTCAACATTTCGGTACACGCCAACGAAAAGATGGCCTGCTTCCCAACGGGCGAGGGGGCCATCTCCTACTCGCCGGGCTTCAACCCCTCGGCGGATGGCACGCTGGTGAGCCTCAACACGGGCGACCACCTCGACGCCACCATCGAGCGCATCGTGGCCCTAGGCGGCACCATCACCCAGCCCAAAACCAAGATTGAGGTGGAGGGGCTCGGCTACTTCGCCCTCTTTACCGACAGCGAGGGCAACCGCGTAGGCCTTTACGGCAACAGGTAACAAGTTTGATGCAGGCGCTGCGGCGAGGTAACGGCCGCCGTAGCGCCTTTAAAGCCGCGCCTCCATCTTCGGGAGACGCATGCAATGCGTCTCTACCCAATTTCGCCGATTAAGACAGGTGCGGAGGCGATGTTCGCATCTCCAATCATCCTTATGGACGTTCCTTTGCCCTTACTTGTGGCCAAGGCTGCGCTCAAAGCAGAATGAAATGGTAAAATCGAAATCCCAGCGGCGAGGTAACCGCCCGCCGTAGCGCCCCTTTTTTTGGCTAACTTTACCCCAAACAAGCAACCCGTGACCCTCCACCAAGCAAAGCCATCGCCCGCGCTGGCCCCCTACGTCAAGCAGTACTGGTGCCTCGAAGCGTACGCGCCCCAGGCCGAGGCGCCCATCCAGCGCGTGGTGCCCAACGGCCTCATGGAGCTGGTGTTCTACCTGGCCGACACCCCCACCGTGCTCAACTCCCACCACCGCTTCGACGGCGGCCTCACGCTCTGCGGCCACACCACCTCCTTTTTCGACCTCGAGGTGCCGCCCCGCCTGCTGCTCTTTACCGTCTCGTTCCAGCCCTGCGGGGTGAAGGCGCTGCTGGGCATCCCCGCCAACGAGCTGCTCAACCACAGCATCCCCCTAAGGGATATTCTAAAGGATGGCCTGCCGCAGCTCGAGGAGAGCCTGCAGGAGGCCACCTCGTTTGCCGCGCGGGTGGCCATCGCAGAACGGTTCCTGCTGCAGCGCCTAGCCCCAACCGACCCCCACGAGCTGGCGCGCATGGGCCACAGCTTGGGCATCATCAACCACCACCGCGGGCTGGTGGCCATCGGTACGCTGGCCGCCGAGGCCTGCCTGTGCCGCAAGCAGTTCGAGCGCCGCTTTCTGGCGCATGTGGGCATTTCGCCCAAGCAGTTTTTGCGGATACTCCGCTTCCAAAATGCGCTGCTGCAAAAGGCGCGCACCCCCGGCCTCTCGCTCACCGAGCTGGCCTACACCTGCGGCTACTACGACCAGTCGCACATGGTAAACGACTTCCGCGCCTTGGCGGGCGTCACCCCCTCGCAGTACTTTGCGGCCTGCGAGCCCGTATCCGACTACTTCGCCCAGTAGGCCTCGCACCTCCACCTTCCTACCCTCTCCGCAGCTGCGGAGAGCACTGCTAGGATCGCCAGAAACATCAAGCCAAAAAATAATTCTTAAAAATATTGACTTTTTAGCTACTATCTCATAATTTTATATCTCAAAACCAAATATTGATGTATGAAAATAAAATTTAACCCACTCAGAATGTCCTCAATGCGAACTGGCGAGGCTTATGCATTCTTAACAATTGTACTCCCATACCTAAAAGTATTTCCAACCATGAACAGCAAGCTCAAGCAGGCTATAGAGGGGCTGGCGCAAACCATGGTGGCCATGGAGGTGGCGCAGCGCACGGGTAGCCAGGCCGAGCTTACCAAGCAGGTAACCGAGGCCGATGTGCAGCGCGACCGCAAGCTAACCCGCTTCGACCTGTACATCCAGTCGTGCCGCCTAAGCACCGACCCCAAGGAGGTGGAGGCTGCCACGCTGATTTACCGCGAGCTCAAAACGCGGGGCAGCATCGGCGACCTTGGCCTAAAGGAGGAGACGGCCGCGCTGCACGAGCTCAACACCCTACTTACCACCAACCCGCGCTACGACGAGGCGCTACAGACGCTTCATGCCACCGACAAGTGGTTCGAGGTATGGTCGGAGCAGGGCCGATTTGAGCAGCAGTACGGCTACCGCCACGGGGTGCTGATGGAGGAAAAGCCCGAAGCGGCCATGTACGAGCTTATCAAGAAGGCATCGAGGCTATTTTCGTACATCATGGAGCTGGTGGAGGATTGCTACCACGTAACCGAGCAGACCGAATACCTACAAATGATACAGAAGATAAATCCGGAAATAGACAAGGTGATGCCCGTTCTTAAAACGCGCGCTACCGTTGCCAAGAAGAAGAAGGATGAAGAAAAATTGTAATTATTTAGTTCCATAGACAAAATGTTGGAGGTCGTCATCGTGAGATGCCGACCTCCTTTTTTTGGAGCAGATGTCTCTAGCTGCACACGGCAGCAGGCCAGCGAACCTACCGCCATGCCCCCAAAAAAATGGCAGTTTTCCCCCTAAAATGGGGCGCAAAGTAGCAAATATGCCGATACACATTTCGCGAACTTACCCTATAACATGGGGCTACGGGCCTCAACTTGGCATTTTGTGTGCAAAAGGATGGCGCAAAAAAAATGGCATTTGCGAGCCGACGCGGCCAATCACCTAAAATCCCGACCTCCGCCAGAATGATAGTCCGCCAGCAAACCGCCAAGCAGGCACCTCTGGCTCCCATTTAAGGCTTTAGGCCGATGCTGTATGCGCCACCAGAGGGGGTAAAACGCACGGAGGCGCCTTGCAAGGCGCCTCCGTAGTACTATTTTATATTTGCTCCGCTTAGCTAGCTAGTAGGCTCCACCAAACATCTGCTGCACCACCAGGATGGCCTCGTAGAGACGATCTACCTCCTCCTTGGTGTTGTACATGGCAAACGAGGCGCGCACGGTTCCTTCGATTCCGAAGTGGGTCATCACCGGCTCGGTGCAGTGAGTGCCGGTGCGTACGGCAATGCCCAGCTTATCGAGCACCATGCCCGTATCGAGCTGGTGGATGCCGCCCAACAAAAACGAGATGATGGCGGCCTTGTGTGGCGCTTTTCCGTAGATGTTTAGGCTGCTGATGGTGGCAAAACGCTGGTTGGCGTAGGCCAGCAGCTCCTGCTCGTAGGCCTGTATGCTGTTAAGGCCAATCTCCTCCATGTAGCGGATGGCGGCGCCCAGTCCAACGGCACCAATATAGTTGGTGGTACCCGCCTCGAACTTGAGCGGCAGCTCGGCCCAGGTGGTGGTGCCATCTAGGCGTACGTGGGCAATCATATCGCCTCCGCCCTGGTAGGGTGGCAGCTCTTCGAGGAGCGTCTCCTTACCGTAAAGGATGCCGATACCCGTTGGGGCATACAGCTTGTGGCCCGAGAAGACGTAGAAGTCGCAGCCGATATCCTGCACGTCGACAGGCATGTGGGGCACGGCCTGCGAGCCATCCACCAGCACCGGAATGCCCTTGGCGTGTACCTTGGCAACAATCTCCTTAACGGGGTTGATGGTTCCAAGCGAGTTGGATACCTGCACCACCGAAACGATTTTGGTGCGCTCGGTAATCAGGCTGTCGAGCAGGTCGAGGCGCAGCTCGCCGTTATCGTCGAATGGGATATACTTAAGGATGGCGCCCTTGCGCTGGCACATCAGCTGCCAGGGTACGATGTTGGCGTGATGCTCCATTTCGGTAATCAGCACCTCGTCGCCCGCGCTAATGTAGCGCTCGCCAAACGAGTAGGCCACCGCGTTGATGGAGGCCGTAGCCCCAGCGGTAAAGACAATCTCGCGGGTGCTGGCGGCATTTAGGAACGAGCGAACGGTTTCGCGGGCACCCTCGTACATCTCGGTGCTTTGCTGCGAGAGGTAGTGCACCCCACGGTGAATGTTGGCATTCCACAGCGTGCTCATCTGGTTTACCGAGTCGAGCACGGCACGGGGCTTCTGCGTGGTTGCGCCGTTATCTAAGTACGCCAGCTGACGCTTGTTTACCTCCCTACTAAGTATCGGAAAATCTTCCCTTATCCTTTCTACGTTAAACATGTCTTCTATTTAGTATCACGAATCACGTATCATGCATCACGACATCGCAATTGTGAAGATATGGTGCTATCTATTCTACCTGTTTTATGGATGCTTTACGATTCAGACACGGTTAAGTACCCTTTATCGTGATACGTGTGTCGTAAATCGTGATGCATCTCATTACATGCAGTGCATCTCGCACACGTTGCAGCGCGATAGCTCGCCGCGCAGGCGCTTGTTCACCAGCTCGTCGATGCGGTCGCGGAGCGGCTCTATGCCGATGTGCTGGATAACCTCGTGGGCAAAACCGAACATCTGCAGCAGGGTTGCCTCGCGCTCGCCAATACCGCGGGCACGCATGTAAAACACCTGGTCGGTGTCGGGCTGACCAACGGTTGCTCCGTGGCTACATTTCACGTCGTCGGCGTATATTTCGAGCTGAGGTTTGGTGTACACCTTGGCCTCGTCGGTAAGCTGCAGCGTGCGGTTGGTTTGGAACGCCTCGGTTTTCTGCGCATCCTTGGCAACGTAAATCATCCCGTTAAAGGCGGCAACGCCGTTATCGTCCAAAACACCCTTAAAGAGCTGGTTGCTTAGGCAGCGCGGCACGTTGTGGTTTACCACCGTACGGCTATCAACATGCTGGTTTTGGTCTACCAGGTATAGCCCGGTAAGGTTGTTTTCGCCTCCCACGCCGTTGAGCGATGCAGTAACGTTGTTGCGCACCACGCCTCCATGTAGGGTAATGGCGTTGGATGTGAAGTGGCTGTTGGATGCCTGATCGACATAAACGCTGGAAATGTTTACCGATTCGTTATTCTCGTTCTGCATCTTTACCTGCTCCACAATGGCGTTGTCGGCAGTAAATATTTCGGTAACCGAGTTGGTTAGGAACTTATTGGGCGAAAGGGTATGATCGCAAATGGCAACCTTTGCCTGGCTGTTGGCCTCGAAGATAAACAGGTTGCGGGGTTGCACCATCACGTCCTCGTTGGCTAAAAGCACATTCACAATCTGGATGGGCTTATCTACGATGGCATTTTTGGGCACGTAGATAAAGATGCCATCCTGAGCGAAGGCGGTATTGAGCGCCGTTAAGCCCTCGGTAGCGTTGTCGGCTACGCGGTTGTAGTACTTCTCGAACAGCTCGGGATACTTGGTAGATGCAGCGGCAAACGAGCCAAATACTACCCCGTTGGGAAGCTCGGTTAGCGCATCGCCGTAGTAGAAGCCGTTTACCAGCATGGCAAGGTGCGCGTTAAGATTCGGCACATCGCACTTAAATAAGTCCGACTGCTGTACGCCTATGTTCTGCGTGGCAAAATACTTTTCAAACTCCTTTTCGAAGTGCGATTGAAGATCGACATACTTGTACTTCTCGTACTTCTTGTTGGGGATGCCATTCAGCAGGAAGCTTTCGATGGCATCGGCACGTACGTTGTTTACCTCGTTTGATACGCCCTCTGTTATCAGCTCCATGTTGGAGATGTAGAGGTCGACAAACGATTTAACAACGTTATTTTCTATTGGCTTACTCATTTCTGCTCGTGTTTTGGGGCATTAGAATTCGCCATTCTTTAGCCAGTCGTAACCCTTCTCTTCCAGCTCGAGCGCCAGCTCCTTACCCGCCGACTTGATGATGCGGCCGTTGTACAGCACGTGCACAAAATCGGGTACGATGTAGTCGAGCAAACGCTGGTAGTGGGTAATTACAATGGTAGCGTTATCGGGTCTCTTTAGCTTGGTAACGCCGGTAGCCACAATTCGTAGCGCGTCGATATCGAGCCCAGAGTCGGTTTCGTCTAGGATGGAAAGCATTGGCTCCAGCATGGCCATTTGGAAGATCTCGTTACGCTTCTTTTCGCCGCCCGAGAAACCTTCGTTTACCGATCGGTTGGTAAGCTTGGCGTCAATCTCCACGATCTGGCTCTTTTCGCGCATCATGCGCAGAAAGTCGGAAGCCGAAAGTGCCGGCATACCCTTGTACTCGCGGTGCGCATTTACCGCAGCACGCATAAAGTTGGTCATCGATACGCCCGGAATCTCTACCGGATACTGGAATCCAAGGAAAATACCCTCGCGCGAGCGATCTTCAGGAGCCAGCTCTAGCAGGTTCTTACCGTTAAATATTACCTCTCCTTCGGTAACATCAAACATCTCCTTGCCAGCCAAAACCGAGGCTAGGGTGCTTTTACCTGAACCGTTAGGGCCCATAATTGCGTGTACCTCGCCAGGTTTCACCTCAAGGTTAATACCCTTAAGAATTTCTTTGCCGTTTATATTGGCGTGAAGATTTTTTATTGATAGCATTTCGTTCTGTTTTGCACTACAATGTTGGAAGTCAAAGAAGTTATCGGAAGTTAAAGAAGTTAATGAATATCATCTGATATAGCTTTACAGTAACTGTTTAACAACCTACTTGAGTCATTTAGCAATTCAAGCAATCTACCTTTCTCATCTTCCGTTATATAATTTAAGTCTTTTGATAAGATTAAGTAATAACGACACTCTTCCAATGAACCTTGTGACATATTAAAAAACCTCAACTTATCTAGTTTCCCTTTTTTCTTGTAACCTTCTGCAATGTTTGCTGCTATTGAAATTGCGGCACGACGGAATTGATTCGTTAAACAAAAATCTTCTCGCTTAGGAAAGGATTCGGATATTTTGTAGACATCAAGAGTAAACCGATGTGCTCTTTGCCAAGCCTTCAATTCTTCAAATGTCTTCGTTCCTTCCATTCTTTTCTTCTTTAACTTCTCAATTCTTTAACTTCTGCGAAGCTTACCCTACACTCCCCTCCAAGCTAATGGCCAGCAGCTTTTGGGCTTCAACGGCAAACTCCATTGGCAGCTTGTTGAGTACCTCCTTGGCATAGCCGTTTACGATCATTCCTACCGCCTCTTCGGTTGATAATCCACGCTGGTTGCAGTAGAAGATCTGGTCTTCGCCAATTTTGGAGGTGGTTGCCTCGTGCTCTACAATGGCCGACTTGTTGTTGGTTTCGATGTAGGGGAAGGTATGCGCTCCGCACTTATCGCCCATCAGCAGCGAATCGCACTGCGAAAAGTTGCGCGCATTCTCAGCATTCTTGGTAACCTTTACCAATCCTCGGTAGCTGTTGTTACTCAAGCCTGCCGAAATACCTTTCGATACAATACGGCTCTTGGTATTCTTTCCGATATGGATCATCTTGGTACCCGTATCAGCCTGCTGGTGATTGTTGGTAACGGCCACCGAGTAGAACTCGCCAATAGAGTTATCGCCCATCAGAATGCAGCTTGGATACTTCCAGGTGATGGCCGAGCCGGTCTCGATCTGTGTCCACGACAGCTTGGCATTTTCACCCTTACAGATACCGCGCTTGGTTACGAAGTTGTAGATACCTCCAACGCCATCCTTATTTCCAGGATACCAGTTTTGTACGGTAGAGTACTTCACCTCTGCGTCCTTCATCACCACAATCTCTACGATGGCAGCATGCAGCTGGTTTTCGTCGCGCATTGGGGCTGTACATCCTTCGAGGTAGCTCACGTAGGCACCTTCGTCGGCAACGATAAGCGTACGCTCGAATTGCCCCGTGTTGGCTGCATTAATACGGAAGTAGGTGGAAAGCTCCATAGGGCAACGCACCCCTTGTGGTATGTAGCAGAACGAGCCATCGCTAAATACAGCAGAGTTAAGCGCAGCAAAGTAGTTGTCGGTATAAGGAACAACCGAGGCCACGTACTTCTGAACCAAATCGGGATGCTCCTTTACCGCCTCGCTAAACGAGCAAAAGATAATCCCTTTTTCAGCAAGTGTCTCCTTAAAGGTTGTCTTCACCGAAACGCTATCCATTACTGCATCAACAGCAACACCAGCAAGGTGTGCCTGCTCGTCGAGAGGAATTCCCAGCTTGTCGAAGGTTTCCTTCAGCTCCGGATCAACCTCGTCCATGCTGGCATACTTAGCCTGCTGCTTAGGCGCCGAATAGTAGATGATGTCCTGATAGTCAATCTCAGGAACATTAAGATGCGCCCATTCTGGCATCTTAAGCGTTTGCCAATGGCGAAATGCCTTTAACCTAAAGTTTAGCATCCACTCTGGTTCGCCCTTTTTCTCCGAGATCAGCCTGACAATATCCTCGTTAAGCCCCTTCGGAATTTTATCCTCCTGAACATCGGTAACAAAGCCGTACTTGTATTCGCCTTTGGTTACCTCGTCCAAGATATTATCTTGATTTTCCATTACGCTAATCTTTGGTTGCGGGACTAACAAAGGTAACCTATTAATGTTTACCTTTGTAGCGGACAACGCGTTGTTATGTAGAATTAATCTAAATTAGCGCAAAGATAATCAGTTTTTTAGAAAATAGACTCGCTTAACAACACATAAATCCACATTATTCACCCAAAAGAGTTTTAAAAACAATGTCGAACAACGATGTAAAGCGAACAGAGCTTGCTACCCTTGGAGAGTTTGGCCTAATCGATCACCTCACTTCATCAATCAAGCTAAATCAACCAACTACCCGCACCGGGGTTGGCGATGATGCTGCTGTTATCGATGCTGGCGATAAGTACATGCTACTTACCACCGACTTGCTGCTCGAAGGTATCCAGTTCGACCTCACCTATACACCATTACGCCACCTTGGCTACAAGGCGGTAGTAGCCAACATCATGGATATCTACGCCATGAATGGAACGCCAACCCAGCTAACCATATCGCTCGGAATTTCGAAACGATTCTCGGTTGAAATGCTCGACGAGCTATACGACGGTATTCGCCTTGCGTGCGAAACCTACCAGGTTGATCTGGTGGGTGGCGATACCACCAGCTCGCTCACAGGACTTGCCATCAGCGTAAGCGTTGTGGGTTTTGTTGATAAGGATAAGATCACCTACCGTAGCGGAGCAAAAGCAAACGATTTGATCTGCGTTAGCGGAAACCTTGGTGCCGCATTTATGGGGCTGCAAATACTAGAGCGCGAAAAGCAGGTCTTTGCCGGAAATGACAAGGTTCAACCTCAGCTAGAGGGTTTTGACTATGTTTTAAAGCGCCAGCTTAAGCCCGAGGCTCGTAAGGATATTGTTGACCAGCTTCGCGAGCTGGGAATACAGCCAACCTCGATGATAGACCTTTCGGATGGCCTTGCTTCTGACCTAATGCAAATAGCCAAAAGCTCAAAGGCTGGCGTACGCATCTACCTCGAGAAGATTCCAATTGCAAGCGAAACCTTCAGGGCTGGCGAAGAGCTAAACTTCGACCCGGCCATTGCAGCCCTTAATGGAGGCGAAGACTACGAGCTGCTCTTTACCATACCAATAGAGAAACATGACGAGGTGAAAAACCTTGGAGGAATTGATGTAATTGGCCATATAACCGCAGAAAGCAAAGGTAACTACATTGTTACCCCAGATGGAGGTGAAATACCGCTGCAGGCTCAAGGATGGGCTACAGAGTAAATCGATGTAATCTCAAATAGAAGCCAAAGGGTTCGAGAAACTCTTTGGCTTAACGCCATCAAACAGCCATTCAACGTCAGAAACTGGTTTTCATATGCCCCTCAGAAAATTAACCATATTCACCGATAGCTACCCCTACGGAAGCGCAGAACCCTTCTTAAGGAATGAGCTCGACTATCTTAGCCTTACCTTTGACGAGATAAAGATAATTCCTTTAAACTACGGAACTTCGCGCGAAACCCGTTCTGTACCCCACAATGTAAGCTACACCACGCCTATCATGAATAACTCCAAGGCAAAGGATGAGCTTCTCATAAAAGGAGTACTGAATAGTTCGCCTTTTTGTGCGTATGTCAAAGATCTATTTACCTCTGGAGCATATCGGTCTGGTAAAAAAATTTGGAGCTGGGGAATTGGCTTACTAATGGCTCGAACCATTCTTGCCAACAAGGAGGTAAAGCGGGTTCTGAAGGACCAAAGCTACGACACCTTTTACTTTTACTGGGGAATAAGGGCTTCTTTCATCATACCGCTCCTCTCCAAATCGTTAAATAAAAAGATTGCCATTCGGTTTCATGGCTCCGATACCTACGAGGAGACAAACGGAGGCTATATCCCCCTACGCAAGCGACAGCTAGAGAGGGTAGACCGTGCCTACTTCTGCTCCGAATATGGGAAGAGCTACATTGAATCCAAATATCCCTTTGTCAAAAACGTTTCGGAGATTTCGAGACTGGGCGTTCATGAGCAAGGGCTTTCACCTCAAAGCACCGATGATATTTTCCGCATACTCACCATATCGAACATGGTGCCTCTAAAACGCCTTGATCTGCTGGCCAGCGCCCTACTCAACGTTAAAGCAAAGGTAAGCTGGGTTCATATTGGAGATGGCGAAACGGCAGAAAAGGTCAAATCGATTGCGGCGCAGCTACCCTCCAATGTTACCGCCCAGTTTTTAGGGAAAATGCCAAACAAGGAGGTGATTACCTACCTTACCAATAATTCCGTTGATCTATTTATAAACGTAAGCAGCTCCGAAGGTGTCCCTGTTTCCATAATGGAGGCTCTATCTATGGGCATTCCCGTTTTGGCAACGGCTGTTGGAGGGACTCCCGAAATTGTCGATAGCGAGGTTGGCGAGCTGATACCTTCTGATATTTCGGCAGAAGCGCTGGCTGCTGCCATTGAGAGAATAGCCAAAAGAGTGTGCGAAAAAAATCTTAGAGATAGCGCAAAAAAAAGATGGAGCGAAAGATGCAATGCCGCAGCACTGTATCAGCAATTTAGCCAGTCTATTTTAAACATATAGCGTCAAACTCCATTTATATAATGGTGCTTATTTGTAGCAAGATAATTGCTACCTTACAGGCCAAAACATAACTTTGTAAAAAAATTTACAATGATAGACGGAAAAGTAGTTGTAGGAATCACACAAGGCGATATAAACGGTATTGGTTACGAGGTTATTATGAAAACACTGGCCGATGCCCGCATTAACGAGATTTGTATTCCTGTTGTATACGGATCTCCTAAAGTTGCCGCATTTCACCGCAAACAAATGAACCTAGACAACTTTGCCTTCAATCCGGCAAAGAATATAGATGACATTCACCCTCGACGTTCGAACCTAATTAACGTGATGGACGACAACGTTCGCGTTGATGCAGGGAAATCAACGCCAATGGGCGGAGCAGCTGCGGTTACATCCCTAGAAGCAGCCATTCAAGATTTAACTGATGGTAAGATAGACGTGCTGGTTACCGCTCCGATCAACAAGCAGAACGTGCAGTCGGATGCGTTTAACTTTCCAGGCCACACGGAATATTTAGAGCGCCAATACAACAGCAAATCGCTCATGGTAATGGTTAGCGATGTTATGAAGATTGGTGTTGTTACTACCCACGTTCCCGTAAAAGACCTTCCGTTTCTTATCTCGAAGGAGCTTATCCTTGAAAAGTTAAGGACGCTAAACCATGCATTAATTGCCGATTTTGGAATTCGCGGACCACGCATTGCTGTGCTTGGGCTAAACCCTCATGCGGGCGATAGCGGCTTAATTGGGATAGAGGAGAACGAGGTAATTATCCCAGCAATCAATGCTGCCAACGAGGAAGGAATTATGGCATTTGGACCATATCCTGCCGACGGATTTTTCGGAACAGATAACTTCCGCAAGTTCGATGCCATCCTTGCCATGTACCACGATCAAGGATTGATTCCATTTAAGCTAACCTCATTTAGCAGCGGAGTAAACTATACCGCAGGTATCCCTGTAATTAGAACATCTCCAGCACACGGTACGGCCTACAATCTAGTTGGACAAGATATTGCATCGGCAGATAGCTTCCGTAGCGCCATCTACCTAGCAATAGACGTTCATCGCAATCGCACCCTTTACAACGAGATTACCAAGAATCCGTTGGAACATGTAGATCCAGATACGATATAAAATATGAAGCTCTCCTCACGCCACCTAGCACGAGGAGAGTTTTTCTTTTTCATACAGCCATCACCCACCTTTTTAGCATTCCGTCACCTGCATGCTAAATGCCTTACGCAAAGCATCGCGTCCACGAGGAGTACAGATACCTCTAAGAAATAGGAATAGCAGCTCCATGAATTGAGCCTTATATTCTTCAAAGCTATCAAACCTACAGTTGGCGGTAAATACCTGCTGCAGCTGAAAAACGAAGTAGTGGCTCAGCAGGGCAATGTTCGTATCATCCTCAAAAAGATGCTCCCTAATCCCCTTTGCAAAGCAGCATTCAACAATCTCTGCCACCTCCTCCTTTCGACGAATAAAGGCACCTTCTAAGGACGGAGAGACGTTGGCAGACGTAGAAATCCGAAGAATATAGGAATACTCGTTGGCAAACGACAGCACGCTCCCGGCTATCGCCCTCAAAGCCTCAACTGGCGAAGGATACATCAAATGAATTAGCCGTACCTCCTCCATCTTCTGCTTTAACAGATGATCTACAACGCTCTCTATCATCTGCTGCTTACTCTCGAAGTAGTTGTAAAGAGTTTTCTTTGTTACCCCCAGCTGATAGGCCAACTCGTCTACCTTAACTGTGGTGTTTCCTTGTGCAATAAAGAATTCTGCAATCTTTTGCGTATAGTAAAGTTTCTTCGACCGCATAGCTATACTCCCTTATATTTTCTAGAGATAAAGGAGGCTACGGTGCTGGATGAGCACCGTAGCCGTTCCTTACTTCGTGTATATACCAAATGCCTGATTGTATTTAGCAACAACCACCCTGTGGTTGCACAGCTTTTCCGAAAGCCCATCCTGACACTCCTGCAGCAATGCCTGTGCCTCCAGCAAATCCGAAATGGCAATAATACCCGCCTTATAGTTGTCGTTAGATATCCTAAAGTTTTCGGTAGCCTGCTTAACCATATTCTGAGAAAGCTCTATCTGGCTTACGCTTTCGGTTACGGCATTCTCCGATTGGCTCATTTGTAGATCCAGCTTCTCGGCGGTTTCGTCAAGCTGCATTTGGATACGCTGCACCTTAAACTGCTGCTGTTTAATCTTACGCGAACCACCCCACCAATCGCTAATAGGAATACTTAATGTGGCCAATGCAAAAGCCTGCTTCATGCTGCTGTTGTTTACATCTATGTAGTTCCATTGGGCAGATAGCGCTAGCTGCGGAAGGTATTCCCCCCAAACAAGCTTCTTCTGCAGCTTTTCGGCCTGCAGCATCTTACCCACCAGCTGGTATTCCATCCTATTTTGGGTTGCCTGCTGCTTTCCAATCGGCTGAGGCTTACCGGGCTCTCCCTCTATTTGATAAGAGAGAGAGATATCCGTAGAGGTAGGTAAGCCTATATGCTGGCTAAGCGCCATTTTGCTTAGTTTTATTGCATTCTGCAGCTTAAGCCGATTCATCTTCAGCTCGTTTTGCTTAATCTGAACCTTTAGCAAATCGTTACGCTGCACCAAACCAGCCTTACACATGTTGCTTACATCGCGAGCAAGCGTATCCAGAAATCCCTGGTAGCGATCTACCGTTTTCATTTTCTCCTGCAGCGAAATAATGGTCCAGAAGAGCTCCTCCGTATGCACCATCACCTCGGTTGTACTCAGCTCAAGCTTCTTTTGGCTTACCTCCTTACCCAATGACGCCAACCTATTGCCATTCACAATACGTCCACCGGCATATATTGGCTGTGTTGCGCTAACGATGGCCATACTTGCCTTATCTAAAAGGTTAAAGCCGGGAATATAGGTAAACTGGGTAGGATGCGCCAAGTTGGCCGGATTTCCATCGTACACGGGTAGGTTTAACGCTGGCGTTTTTATAAGGTAATCGGTAGCTCTTAACGCGGTAAGATTTGCCTTTACAACCGGAAAGTAGCTGGTAAAAGCCCCCTTCCTCTGCTCCTCCGATTCCAACACCTCCTGCTGAGCCTGCAGCAAGGCTTTGCTGTTGCTTAACGCTATAGCCTTACAGGAGTCTAACGTCAAAAGACGGGAGGGGGATGCTGGCTTTACCTGAGCATTACCAGCAGCAGGTAGCAGCATCAGAAAGGCTATAATACCAATGCCTGCTGTTGCCATCTCTCTGCCTCCTTTTGTATTCGATTCCTTGCGGTAGGCCAACCAGTATAGCACCGGCAGCACAAATAGCGTTAGCACCATCGAAATCATCAAACCAAAGCAAATAACCGTACCCAATGGTCCCCATAGCGGCGATCGGCTAACGATCATCGAAATTACACCAACCGATGCGGCGGCGGAGGTTAAAAAGATTGGGCGCATACGTCGTTTGCCTGCAGCAAGCGATGCCTCATATATCGAAAGGCCATTCTTTTCAACCAGCTCGTGGGCGTAGTCTACCAGTATTATCCCGTTACGTACAACAATACCACAAAGGCTGGTAACTCCCATAAAGGCTGTCATCCCAAAAGGAAACTGCATTACGTACAGCCCAATTGCAGCACCAGGCAACCCAAGTAGCATGGTACTCATTATAAGTAGCGACAGCTTAATCTTCTTAAACTGAAAGAGAAGTATAAAGAATATGATGAGCACGCTTACCATAAGGGCAATGGCCATCGGAATGTAGGTTTCGATTTGCGACTCCAGCTCGCCTCCGTACGAAATGGTAACGTTAGGAGTCTTAAGGTTATCGATTTGAGGCTTCAACACCGAGAACACCTCCGATGGCACCATTTCTGGGGATACATCCACCTGAACGGTAAGCGTTCTTACTCCATTACGTCGTACGATGGTACCTTCGGTCCACTCGGGCGTTAGCTTGGTAAAGGAGCGCAACGGAATTCCCGACATTGTGGCAGGAGAGGTTATATACTCGTCCTGAAGCGTCTTTATGCTCTTAGGGGCGTTGCTATCCTTGTAGAGCTTTACAGCCACGGGATAGTCGTTCTCCCAAATGGTTGTCAGCGGAAGCCCATTGAGCGATGCCAGCAGCGATGTAGCCACCAACCCCTTCGAATATCCCATTCTGTTGGCCTTATCCTTATCCATCTCGACACGGATATTCTGCTGATACTGATCCCAATCTGTCCTAACCCAATCGATATGCTGTGTTTTAGCCAGAATTGCGTTTACCTGCTTTTCGGCAGCACGCAAATCGGAGATGGAATCGCCCGAAAGGCGTATTTCGATAGGCGCCTTGGTTGCCAACAGCGATAGAATCTTAAACTTGACGTGCGCATTGGGGTAGGCATTCATCAGCTTAGAGGAGTAGTCGTTAAATATCTCCTTGGTAGCCTCGTTTGAGGTCGTATTCACCAGTATTTGCCCGTAGTTATGCGAGGGCATATTAGGCGCATATACCGTATGGAATCGAGGCGAGCTGGTACCAATAAAGCAGGTTACGTTGGTTACCCGGCTATCCCTCTTCAGCACCTTCTCCACGCTATCAATCACCTGGCTGGTTCCCTCCAGCGCCGTGCCTGTTGGCAGATAAACCTCTATTGCCAGCTGGTTACGATCCATCTCGGGAAAAAGCTGCTGCTTTACCTGACTAAACAGCAGGAACGATAGCAGCACAGAGGCAACACCCAGCGAAATGGTAATCTTAGGATGCCTAAACGCCTTCTCCAACGACTTATCAAAGAAACCCTGAAGCCTATCCAAAAAGCTCTTTCCCTCCTTCTCCTTTTTGCTGGTTCCAGCCTCTACATCGTGGTGCAGCAGCCCCTTTTTAATGAAGTGAAAGTTAAGGTAGGGCACAATAAATAGTGCCACAAGGATGGACACGAAAAGGGCAATGGCAATAGTATAAGGAAACGAGAATACAAACTCGCCAGAGACGCCCGGAAGGAAAATATCCAACGGAAAGTAGGCCGAAATGATAGCCAGCGTTGCCGCAATGATTGGCACCACCAGCTCTCTTGCGCTTTTAATGGCGGCCTTCCACGGATTCATTCCATGATCCAGTTTCTCCACATGGTTGTCTATAACAACAATGGAGTTATCAACAATCATCCCTAGCACCACAATTAGGGCGGCCAACGTTACGGTGTTAAGCTCAAAGCCCAGAAAATATAGAATGCCAAGGGTTATAAGAACCGAGATAGGAACCGTAATCCCAGCCACCGAGGCAACCCTTAGGGGCAGCAGCAGCATGGTTACAAATATTACGGAGATGATGGCAATGCCAAACTCCCCTAGGAAGTGCGAGATCGACTCGTCGACATACTTCGGAAGTTCAGAGATCTTCTCGACCGCCACATCCTTAGAGGTGTACGAGCCAAACTTATCTATTGCCTTATCGACATCCTTACCAAACTGAACGATGTTATTGCCGGGCTGCATCTCCAACGATAGCAGAATGGTCTTCTTCCCATTCTGACGAATGTAGCTGTCCGGATCTTCGTACTTGCGCTCTAGGGTGGCAATATCCCTTAGCCTAACAACATTCCCGGCTGGATCGGAGTAGATAATCTGCTCGTAGAGCTCCTTCTCCGACTCGAAGTTGGCAGGGAAATGCACCGTAAGATCATTCTTACCATCCTTTAAAACCCCTGCGCTATTCACCATGCCGTTTGACTGGTACGACGATAGCAGCGATAGCGATTTAATATGGTATTCGTTCAGCTTCTCGGGGCGAACCTTTACATGTATCTGCTCCTTCTGAATGCCGTAGTGCTTTATCTTAGATACTGATGGTATTTTCCGGCACTCGGCCTCCAGGCGCTTTAGATCCTGCTCCAGCTCCTTGTACGACTTCTTGTCGGACGAGAGGGTAATAAGCAGCGCAGCCGTATCGCCAAAGTCGTTGTTGGCAACAAGCGCCAGCACCCCCGACGGCAGCGACGAGGCCTTAAGCTCGTTTAGCCCGTGGCGTAGCTTAGACCAAAACCTATCGGCATCCTTCACATCGTCATTCAGCTCGACAAATATGTACATTACCCCATCGCGCGATAGCGAGTAGGTTTTAGCCTTCTTTACCTCCTTGTAGCCAAAAATGTAGTTCTCCACCTCGCGGGTAAGCTGCTCCTCCACCTCGGCCGAGGTTGCCCCAGGATAGATACCTACCACCAGCCCCTGGCGGATGGTAAACTCTGGAAACTCGTTACGCGGCATCTCCTTTAACGCCCAAGCTCCAATAAGTAGCAGAAGCGCAGCCAGCGTAAACACGATGTTGCGGTATTTCATGGCGGCCTCTATCAGGCCAATTCGTCTATTGCTCATGCTAGTAAACTATTTGGGCGTTATCTACCAGCTTATCCCTACCCTCGGTAACCACCAGCGAGCTGGCCGCTAATCCCGATAGGATTATAATGCCATTTTCGTCATACGTCCCAGTCTTTACGAGCTGCTTCTTTACCCTCTTCGATGCACCATCAACCACATAAACAAAGCTGGCGCCGCTAGCATCCCTATCCACCGCCTGGTAGGGGGCAACCATCGCCTTAATCTGCGTTGTAGGATGTATAAACACGTCGCAAACCATACCCGGCTTCATTTCGAGCTGCGGATTAGCAGCCTCCACCTTTACCTCGTAGGTACGCGATATCTGGTCGGCAACCACCCCGATGTTGGTTACAACTCCATCAAACTTTTTATCGTTTAGGGCCGAGATGCTAAACGTAGCCTTCATCCCCTTACGCATCTTGCCAATCTCATTCTCGGGCACCGAAATCTTTACCTGAATTCGCTCTATCTTGACAATCTCTAGCGGATTAAACGACGAGGTGGTGTGCTGTCCGGGCTCTATGTTCCTGCGGCCAATAATTCCCGCAACGGGGGCGCGTAGGTACGACTTCGAAAGGTTCGACTTCGAGAGCTCCATTTGCGACTCCGCCTGTCGGAGGTTAGTTTCCATCTCCACCCACTTTATTTCGGGGAGGCTTCCCTTGTCGTACACGCTCTTTAGCCTGTCGTAGGCATCCTTTGCCTGACGGTACTTGGCTACGGCCGCGTTGTACATCGACTCGTTGTCGCTCTTATCTACGCTGGCAAGCAGCTGCCCCTTCCTTACGGCATCGCCCTCCTGTACCAGCACCTGAGTTACAATCCCCATCGACTGAAAGGTTAACGGAATGGATTGCTGCGGCTCTACAGTCCCGCTGTAGCGCAAATCCTGATTTACCATTACCTCCTTAACGCTAGCCACGTTAACCCTAATTCCCTGTTCTTCGCCCTTCGTGCTGCTAGATTTGTGGCTACAACCTGCTAGCACAAACACGGCAACGGTAGCAATAACTAGTAATCTCATAAAACCTGCCTTTAAATACTAAACGTTTGGTATGTGTTATTCCTCAAAAAAATACCGACCGAACGGTATGCAACGCTATCTAAAAAACGTCGTACGCAATTGTACAACGCTACTCCTTCTTTAGCAACCTGTAGTACTCCCAAATTTGCTGCTTCAGCATGTTAAACGCCTCGTCGGTATCCTGCGTGCTCATCACCAGGTTACCGGCAAAGCCCATAAATACGGTGGTAAACATGTAGGCCGTAACCGAAACGCTGATATCATCTCGAATCTCCCCGCGCTCTATCGAATTTTTTAAAACAAGCTCCGTCTTAGCGGTCTCTTCCTTTACGTACTTCTCCTTATCATCCAAGAAACCCTTGTAGTGCCTCGAAGCATCGATAATAAAGGATATGTAGTTAAGAGGCGTAAACTGCGGGCTGTAGTTCATGTAGGTATCGATAAGGGTACGCATCTCCTGGATGTTACTTTCTAAAAAGTCGCTAAAGGAGATGGTTGCCAAATCGCAGCTTGCCACCGGCAGCACCAAGTGCTTCTCCACAACGCTTCTAAACAAATCCTCCTTGCTGGCAAAATGGTGGTACAGCGCCCCCTTGGTCATCCCTATAGCCTTGCTGATATCGCTAATGGAAACAGCCTCGTAGCTATGGGCCAAAAACAGGTCGTAACACTTATCAACTATGTACTCTTTGGTATCACTCATCTAAAAATACTGAACGATTGGTATGCAAATGTAGGAGATATTTTGATAGCATGCAAAAAAGGAGCAATAAGGTGTACACGAAAGTACAGAAAGGTAGAAGAGTGGCCCCTCCTGCTGCTTGCTTACGCTAGCATCATGATAAAATAGTAAAAAATAAGGATAAGACGCTGCTGAAGACTATGAGTAAGAAATGGAGGAGCTAGCAATAGCAAGTGGGACCTGAATTATTGATGGAAGAGAACAAAGCGGTTCGTAGCAGTAAGCATTGCGCTCAACGCAGTAGCTATTGTTATTGAAGCAGTAGCTATTGTGCTTAATACAGTAGCTATTGTGCTTGATGAAGTACTAATTGTGCTCAATGCAGTAGTAGCAACTGTCAGCACAATGGTAATTGTGCTTAATGCAGTACGCTTTGTGTTAGCTGCAGCAATAATTGTGCAGAATTCAGTGGCTGTTATGCTTGAGGCAGCGGCAGCTGTGCTGAGTGCAGTATCAACTATGCATAAAGAGAAAGCGGAAGTGACGCTTTAGGCAACCTCCGCTACTATTGTAGATGGTATGATGCGCATCCCCCATTTAGGGAGATTCTTTGTCCGTCGCTTAGGGCTTTATGGTTTTAAACTTGATGGATGCAATGCGCTTATACTCGGGACTTGCAGCCCCAAAGGCCGATTTTACGTAGGTCTTTGCGGTAATGGCCAAATCGACCAACCCGGTGTTGGGCGCATAAAGCTCCGTGTTACGCGCTGTACGGGCACCATAGAGGGCACAGGATGCGGTGTTGCACTCGCTGTTGAGCGCGCGAAGCTCGGCAGCAAAGGCTTTGAGCGATACAATCTTTAGCTCCTCCTCGTTGGGATTATACTCGGGCGTACTGGCCAGCGCCTCAACGTAGCGGTCGAGGTTGTCGGTTAGGCTATCGTAGCTGCGCTGCGATACAGATACGGTTACGGCCTTCGCCTCGGGGTTGGCCGCAGCGGCCTTCCTGGCGGCAGCCTTGGTCGATGCGGCGCGCGTACCATAAATTTTTCGCGCAATGGCAGCCATAGCAGCATCGGTATTTTGGGTAGATGTGGAGGAGCGCAGCGAGTTGAGCGCGCGGGTAACGATGGAGTTGAGCGGCTTAAAGGCATTTTCGCGCCTGTTGCTTACGTTGGAGTACAGAACGGAGGCCGAGCTAACCGCATTGATGGACGCGCGAGCCGAGGTTTCCTTTGCCTTTAACGCCGTTACCAGTAAAAAAGGGTTGGAGGGATTGTACTTAGCGCCAAACGAAATGATGTCTGCTATTAGCACACCAAAGTTGTCGACATTTTTGGCGTTGCCTGTCTCTGAAGTACTAGCCATAGCGTGATTTATTAGGGTTAAAACATTCGCTGTTAGAATGATTTAAATTTACAAAATTCCATACAACATTTAACATCCTCTGTTATGCTCTTTCTATTCTCTATATCTTAAAACATACTTCGTCAGGAATTGGATGTTGCAAAACATATATTTGAATAGTCTTATTTTTGATAAAAAATAACAATAAGTACAAATAAGCGCTAATTTAGTAGCCATCATTTAAATCGAATTATACACTACAGATACTTAAATTAGGCCTTTCAAGTTGAACCGTCTTCGAAGTGTGGTAGAACTTCTATTTAGATGAATGCAAGGATATCCATTCCTACATTATTCCATAGTCTCTTTCTACATTTGCCAAAACTAGATGTATAGAACTAGAGTTACGAAGACGAGTAGGTTAAGAAAAACAATACTCAGAAATTCATGTTCACACAAGAATGAGACCTTGAATTATAAAGAAATGAAATTACAACACCACAAAACACTAACTTACATTTACTTTTACTAAAAACAACAAAAATGGAAAACACAAACTCTTTTTTAAATTCGATCTCTTCAACTGTTACCAGAAGTGTACGAGATAAAAGAAGCTTTGATAAACTTTTATTATTAAAAGAAGTTCTGCAGAAAGTTACTGATTATTTTAAAGCTGAAGCATTTTCGATTTTTCTTGAAAAAGAAGAAGATAACGAAGTATTCTCGTGCGTTGCGGGTAGTGGGTACGCAGGCGATATCGTAAATAAAGCGGAGTATAGAAAAGATGAAGGTTTTACAGGCTTCATCTTACGCACTCAAGAACCTTTTAATATAAAAAATAAAACTGAGTTAATAGAAAAAATAAAAACACACAAAATAAACACAAGTGGTAAATATGATGATATACTTTGGACTGGGAATCGACATTTTAGAAATTTAATAGCAATTCCTTTACTTCAAAATGAAAAATCAATTGGTCTAATAAAAGTAGAGAACAAAATAGATGATGAATTCTTTTCTGATGAAGAGTTTAACGCGATGAAATTTGCAGGACAATTACTTTCTTTATCAATTACTCAAATTGATTTCTACCAAAAATGGAAAAAATCAGAACAATTTGAGTCTATTATTCAAAGAATTCCCAACCTTCTTAAGAAAGACAATAAGTTTGAAACATTACTAGAAGACATTGTCAAACTAACAATGAACTTTCTTAATACAGAAGTTTGTTTTCTCTACTTAGAAAAAGATGGTTATTTAGAATGTGCTGCAGGCGCTGGATATGCTCAATCTGTCATAGGGAGGAAAGAAGTTAAATATAAACTTGGAGATTACTATGGTTTGACAGGAGCAATTGCAGATAGCCGACAACTTTGGATAATTAATAGTAAAGAAGAATTGTCAAATTTGGAAAAAGAAGGAATCGCAAAAAAATTAGGAGACAGACATTATGAGAAAGGATGGGAATTTAAAAACTTAATAGGAACTCCATTAAAAATAGACAACAACATACTTGGTGTAATAAAAGCGGAAAATAAAATTGGCACATCAACATTTACAAGTTATGATATTAAAGCGTTACAATTAATATCAGATGTTGCATCTCTTGCTATTAACAATTACAAATCACAAGTAATTAAAGAAAAAGAAGAAAAAGAAGAAGAAACTATTGAACAAAAAATAAAAAACGCAAAAGACAAATTGCGGTTAGGTAAATTTCAAGAAGCAATAAAAATAGGCTTGACAATCGTAGATCTGTTGAAAGACATTGAAACAAAAAAAAGACTCGTTATATTATCAACTAGATACAATCAGTTAATGAAGCAAGAGGTAATGATGCCTATCGATGAATTGATAAGAAATGAGATTTTAATAAAATTATTCGAAGTATTTGACACTTTAGATGATATAAACAAAAATAAATAACAATCTACAAATGCGATTTTCAATATATAATACATTTTGAAAATCGCATTTGTTAATTAAATTACAAACACAATTTTCAAATAAAACAAATGTCTAAAATTGCTGAAAACTTAAGCGCTGAAACTCTTTTTCATTTTACTTCTAGTATAGACCATTTAGTCAATATATTGAAAACCAACTTTAGTCCTAGATATTGCCTAGAAGATTCATCCTATTTTTCTATAAAAGGATATAGTAATACAGAACAAGCATATCCTATGGTTTGCTTTTGTGATATTCCTCTATCAAAAATTAAATCACACCTTATTACATATGGTGAATACGGTATAGGTCTTAGTAAAGATTGGGGCTTTAAAAACAACTTAACCCCTTTAATTTATTCAAGGCCAAACACCAAGACTTCAAATGCAATAGAAAATTTAATCACTTGGTATTTAAATAACAATGAATTAAAAGATTCTGATGATATAAAGCTTATAACTTCAGAATTACTCATGCATATAAAGCCTTATGAAGGGAAGATGTACAGGAACGGAAAATATGAACTCACAAAATTTTATGATGAAAGAGAATGGAGATGGATTCCTAATATTGCAAATGATGAAATACCTTTAAGTATAGATAAAAAAACTTTTAATGACTCGAAAACACGAGATATATACAACGAAAAAATTTGCAATTATTATAGTTTAAAATTCACACCTCAAGATATTAAATACTTAATAATAAAAGATGATTCTGAGATTAGTTCTTTTATAGAAAAAATTGAATCAATAAAAGGTTTTTACGATTCAAAAACGATTAAAATATTAACCACTAGAATATTTACATCAAATCAAATCAAATTTGATCTGTAACTTTCATTAGACATAATTTAAGTCGAAGTGTAAAAATCGTCGGAATTTGTAATTGAACTCCTCTAATTTAAGTCGTAGTCTAAGACTATGATTAAATAAAAATAAATGCTCATATTCAAAACACAACCACACCAACAGAGGCTTTACCTTTAATGTTGGAATCCATATTAAACGAATTTAAAAATTACACTTTTGGTTTTGCAAATCGGTAAAATTTGAGGAATCCTACCAAACAGAATCTAGCCTTGGACTGATATAGATGATCATTAAAATTAAAGAAGATTTACTAAAGCGCAAAACAAAGTACCGTGTATACATATATAAATTATTACCATACGATTACAAAAAATATCAACCATTAATAAAACGCTACTTATAGACGTATTTCCCTTGCCAAAAGGAGAAAACCACAAGAAACAAAAGCTCCACCGGTATCGCATCGGTAGAGCTTCTCAGCTGTTGGGAATATTAGAATACAGGTTAACTATTAATTCATTCAATAAGCGGAGATGTACCCTCCCTAATCAACGTCAGCTACGGCTGTGCCGTTTTATAAAGCAGCGTTTAAAAGCTTCGCTCTTTACGTAAGGAAAGGAGCTCCGCCAGTGTCACACCGATAGAACTCCTTTTCTGGCCGTTGGATATATTAAAGTATTAATTATGGATAGAAAATTAAATTTTAAAGGGTTTCACATACAAACTATCCGTCTAATTCGGAGCATTCGGCTGCTGCCTTAACAGCCCCTAATGCTTAACCTCTTTCACATACTCAATCAATCATCCTGAGCAAAGTTAAGCAGATCATCTCGACTATCAATAGCCGTCAGGCGGGATATGCCCACATAATCAGAAACATATATACTATTAATTAGAGATGATTCGCTCCAAAAGTTGGTTCTACCGGTCCAAATAAATCCGCACCAGCAGCTTGTAACGTAAGGCAATCTTTACTGCAGGGGATTGACCGCTTTGGCCTCTATCCTAAAATTACACGGCCAAGCGGAATTTTCTTTTGGCTAGCGATCCGTACGCTACGCATCACCCAGGGAGCCTACAGAATAAAAAAGGGGCCGCCCATTTGGACAGCCCCTCGTTCTATTTCTTAAGGTAGAATTAAGACTTTACGCGCTCAGAGTAGCTGCGAGTACGGGTATCAATTCTAATCTTTTCGTCTTGGTTGATAAATAGCGGAACGCGGATTTCAGCACCAGTTTCCAAGGTTGCTGGCTTAAGCGCATTCGAAGAAGCGGTATCGCCCTTTAGACCTGGCTCGGTATAGGTTACCACTAGGTCTACGAAAGGAGGAAGCTCGCAGGTTAGCACCTCTTCCTTATCGGCGTGTACCATCATTTCAACGTACTGACCTTCCTTCATTAGGTCTGCGTTTTCAACGATATCCTTTTCTAGGGTAATTTGCTCGAAAGTTTCGTTGTGCATGAAGTTGTATCCAGTCTCGTCCTCGTACAGGAATTGGTATGGACGACGCTCAACGCGGATAATGTCGATCTTAACGCCAGCGTTGAAGGTATTTTCGATTACACGTCCGTTCTCTAGATTTCTAAGCTTTGTTCTAACGAATGCGGCACCTTTACCTGGTTTTACGTGTTGGAATTCAACAACTGTAAATGGCTTACCGTTCATTTCGATGCAAAGTCCGTTTTTGATATCTGCTGTAGTTGCCATAAAAGGTTTACAAGTTTATTTTGTTGCAAATATAATTCATTGATTTTAAAAATGGTTGCACTAAATTACAGTCCTAGCAAATTTTTCTTCGATTTAGTAACCACAAAGTCCTTTAAATAAAAAGGTTCGTAGTAGGCAACATCGACAAATACCTCTGCAGAAAGCATATTTAGTGCAATAGGAACCATATTGGCGGCAGAGGCCTTTACATCGATAAAGCGTGCATTGGGATGGGTAATTACATCGGCACATTTACCAGCGCCATTGCCAAAGAAGTAGATAACGTTACGCTCGAGCTCGCTAGCAAAGGAGTTTTCGTCGATAATAAGCGCCTCAACATCGGTTTGCTTCTCGCCTTTAGCGTTATAAAGCGCGGTGTAAACCTCCATTCTACGGGCATCTATCATTGGGCAGTATAGCGCTCCTTGGTCCGTTACCTGACCTAGGGCTCCTTGAACAAGCGCAGCCAAGCTACCGATGGCAATCATTGGGAGCTTACTTCCAAAACATATTCCTTTTGCTGTAGAGACGCCAATTCGCAGGCCGGTGTAGGATCCGGGTCCCTCGCTAACGGCAACGACCGAAAGATCGGCTGCTGTAAGGTTGTTAGATGCTAGTAGCTCGTCGATAAATACCGCCAGAGAATGCGCGTGGGCTTGCGGTTCCGAACTTTCGCGTATGGCTATAACCTGATTATCTTTTGAAAGGGAAACGGAGCATACCTCCGTTCCCGTTTCAATACAAAGTATGATGCTCATGTATCTTTTGCTTGCTGTTAAGCCTTCATTTGGCTTGTGGCGGCAAAGATACTTAAATATTGCGCTCTATTCAAATACCTTATCTTTAGCAACAACTTCGACTGCTGTTCCATCTTTTAGCTTACGCGATATGGCGCTAAAGGGGCTTACAACAACCTGATCGTCTTTCTTTAATCCGCTAAGGATTTGGATGTAGGTATTATCCTGAATTCCTGTTTTTACCTTTACCCTTTTAACCGTTTTCTCTTTAGGCTTGTAAACAAATACAACCTCCTCGCCTCCCGACTTTTCAAGAACAGAATCGTCAATAGGAGTCGCCTCCTCCTGGTCTTTTACCTCTTCCTTCTTATCCTTCTGTGCCTTTATCTTAGCAGAGTCGATATAGTTGGTTACGGCCTGTATTGGGATAGAAAGGGCATGTGGTATAGCATTTGTTTCGATCTCGACCGATGCCGACATACCTGGACGGAATGGGCTTGGGCTATTAGGCTTTACCAAGCTAGCGTAGGACTCTTCCAAAAGAAGCACACGCACCTCGAAGTTGATAACCTGATCGGTGCTCGAAGCGTTAGTGGTGGCCGAATTGGCTATTTGGGTTACTATCCCCTTAAACTTCTTTCCCAGATAGGCGTCTATTTCGACAAAAGCCGTGTCGTGCAGCTTTACCTTTACGATGTCATTTTCGTTTACGTCGGCATAAACCTCCATTTGGTTTAAGTTGGCAATACGCATAACCTCGGTACCGGTCATCTGCATTGTTCCTACAACTCTTTCGCCTAGCTCCACATTCAGCTTAGAGATTACACCGCTCATTGGAGCGTAGATGGTCGTTTTGGAAAGGCTTTCATTAGCCTCCTTCAATGAGGCTTCCGCACTTTGGTAGTCGGATTGCGCTGCCTGAAGGCTGCTCTTTGAGTTTTTATAGGCGGCTTCGAAGTTTTCGAACTCCGACTTAGATATTACCTTTTGCTCGTAAAGCGATTTATTACGGTTGTATGCCTGCTCGTCTTTTTGCAGCTGCACCTGAGCTTGGTTAATTCGCGACTTTGCTGTATTTAGGCCTGCAGCAGCTCTGTCTCGTTGAGATATATACAGATCTGGCTTTACCTTAAACAGTAGGTCTCCACGATTTACCCGCTGCCCTTCCTTTACAGGAAGCTCCACAATTTCACCCGAAACGTCGGAACTGATCTTTACCTCTGTTACAGGATGTATTTTCCCATTAGCAGAAACGGTTTCCACAATTCGTCGCTCTAAAGGCTTTTCTACGGCAACTTTGGTAACGGCATCTTTACCAAACCATCCGGCCTTCTTTCCAACAATAAGCAAAACAACAAGCGCAACCGCGCCAATAATGATGTATCTCGTAAGATTTTTCTTTTTCATTGCCTTACAGTTTTATAGGAATACCCTTGTAAAAATCGAGAATTTTTGTCTTAAAGATGAACTCGTACTTTGCCTGTAGCAAGTCCGATTCCGATTTCGAAAGGTTGTTCTTTGCAGTATTATAGTCGAGGGAGTTTGCTGCTCCTACGTTGAATTTCTTATCGGCATTGGTAAAAGTCTCGGCAAAGGCATCGCGAGCCTTTTGGGTTGCATGAAACTTTTTCAAAGCGCCAACCGCATCGGCATGAGCTTGCGCTATTTCCTTATATAGTACGTTTCGTTGCTGCTGAAGGTTAAGCTGCGCGGCAGTATATCCTATACGAGCGTTATTAACCGAGTACTTATTTCTAAAGCTGCTGAATATTGGGATGCTTAGGTTGAGCCCCAAGTTTGTTGTCTGATTCTTTCGTAGCTGATCGCTTATAGCCTGCTTTCCGTAGATGGCAACCGGATTTCCGCTGGCATCGGTTGTCATCGACTTCAGCTCCTGCGCCTGGTTAAAGAAGCTTGTTCCATACTGAGCAGAAAAGGACAACGTAGGGTAGTAACCGCTTTGAGCAACCTTTACTCCACGTTCGGCACTCTCCACCTTCACCTCTGCCGACTTAATCTGTGGAAGTCCAAGCGAGCTTTCGAATAGAGAGCCAGGAGAGGCAAGCACATACTGCTCGTTCATGGGGATATTACTAGGATGATCTATCTTAAACTGGGTATCAGCAGAAAGTTCGAGCAGCTGCTTAAGCGTTAGGTAGGCAATATCGAGCTGGTTCTGCGCATTTACCAATGCCACCTCCTCTTGGGCCTGCTGAGAACGAATCTCCAAAAGATTACTCTGGGAGAGGTTGCCCGCATCCACCAACTTTTGAGTTCTTTCAACCTGACTCTTGGTTAGCTCCACCTGCCTTTGCGAGATTAGCACCTGCTCTTCATTAAATAACACCTGCAGGTAGGACGCAACAACATTTAGCGATACATCATTCCGTGTTTTCTCAACATCTAGCAGAGCCGATTGGAGATCGAGCTTATTCTTGGCAATGGTATTCCGCTTATTCAAACCGCCAAAAAGTTCGACTTGGCTACCAACCCCAAAGCTTCCACTCCAAGAGTTTTTATCTACAGCCGAGAAGTTGGAGTTATCTCGCGAACGTCCAAAAGAAAGAGACTGGCTTCCGCTTCCCGAGATGGTGGGTGTTTGGCTCCATTGCGACTGCCTTAATGTATTTTCGGCGTTGGATACGTTTAACCCTTGCTGCTTAATGGTTATATTATTACTTAGCGCGTATTCAATACACCTTTCAAGAGTCCAAGTCTCCTGCGCATCTCCTGCTGCCGAAAAGAAAAGTGATGCTGCTAACAAAAAAACTATTTTTAATTTCATCCTAATACATTTATTATTAAGGTTGAATCCTACGATATAAACACCAACGCTATCCAACCCAAGTAACGGGTAAAGTCGGAAGGTGTTCAATATTGCCTTTAAGTAGTCTTAATCGACACATCGCAAGTTAGCTAAAAATAGAATAAATAGAAATAACTTGAAAGATGCACGACCTGATTTTAAATCACACTTATGAATAAAAAACAGCCAGCATATTTCGAGAAAATGCTGGCTGATATTTTTTGAGGAATGCTATTCTTTTACAATAACAACGATTCCATCCATCCTTACAATAGTAACAGTTGCGTTTAAAGGAATGCTAGCCCCATCGTGGCTAACAGCCTCCCACTCGGCTCCTCGATAGAAAACTCTACCGCTCCCATTTTCGGGAATTTCACGCACCACCTTTACCTTTTCTCCAGAAAACTCGGAGTATCCTACCCCATCTTTTGCCTGCGAGAACTTTTGTTTTAAAAATTTACGAAGCAAGAGTAAAAACGCTACGGAGCTTACGCTGAAAACAACAACCTGTAAGGTAATTGTTGGCAAAATACCAAAGAAGGTAAGAAGCGCTGTAAGCAATGCTCCCATAGCAAGAAAGAAGGCGAAAAAGGAGAGCGAGAACATCTCAATCACCAGCATTAAAAAGCCGATGATGAGCCAAAGCTGCGAATGGCTAATTACGTCCATCATTACTTTATAGGAGTTGGGTTACCCGAATTCTGTGGTAGCTGCTGCTTAACAACGGTTAGGGCACCAGAAACAATTGATGCCATATCGCCAAAGTTAGCAGGCAAGATAAGCGTATTGTTGGTTTTAGCAAGCTTTCCAAACTGCTCAACAAGCTGCTCCGCAACACGTAACTGAATGGCTTCAAAGCCTCCTTCGTCCTTAATAGAAGCGGCAACAGCCTTTATACCGTCGGCAGTTGCAACAGCAACAGCTCTAATTGCTGCAGCCTGTCCTTCGGCTGTGTTTATTTGTTGCAGCTTAACACCTTCCGACTCCAGAACCACCTTCTGCTTCTGTCCTTCGGCAACGTTAATAGCCGACTGCTTTTCTCCTTCCGACTGAAGTACACGGGCGCGTTTCTCACGCTCGGCCTGCATCTGCTTCTCCATGGCATGAAGAACTGATTGTGGAGGAGTAATATTCTTAATCTCGTAGCGCAACACCTTTACACCCCAGTGCTGAGAAGCCTCGTCGATAGCTTCAACAACTGCACGATTAATGGTGGTTCGCTCTTCGAAGGTACGATCTAGCTCTATTTTACCCATTTCGCTACGCATTGTTGTTTGCGCCAGCTGGGTTACCGAAAAGATGTAGTTGCTAATTCCGTATGCCGCCTTTTGAGGTTCAACAACCTGAAGGAAAACCACACCGTCTACAATTACCTGCACGTTGTCGCGGGTAATACAAACTTGCTCGGGTATATCGAAGGTTTGCTCTTTTAAAGTGTAACGGTAGGCAACCTTATCAAAAAAAGGAATGATAAAGTTTATACCAGGTTTAAGAACTTCGTGAAACTTACCGAGACGTTCGATAATATAGGCAGTCTGCTGAGGAACAACCTTAATAGTCATCAGTATCAGAAGTAGCACAAACACGACAATAGCGATCAAAACGCCTAATCCCATATCAACCATAGCTATTTAAATTTGTTAATAAAATAAAGTTAACCAAGGGCCAATATAGCATTCTTACTCGAAATCCCTACTACCAAATAGGGAATAATTATAAAAATGTGCTAGCCCTTCCATTTAATGCTGCATCCGATACTTGGAATTTGTTTTGCCGTGGGCTTATTCCCATTTAGCACAGCCTCTATTGCTGCACGAATATCCTCACCTGTAACTGGAATGCCATTTGATGGACGCGAGCTATCCAGCTGTCCCCTATATACCAACGATAGTTCCCCGTCAAAAAGGAAGAAATCGGGGGTACAGGAAGCATCGTACGCCTTTGCAACCTGTTGCGTTTGATCGTACAGGTACGGGAAGGGATACTTCAGCAGATCGGCCACCTCTGCCATCTTCTCTGGAGAGTCGTCGGGATATGCCTCTGCATCGTTGGAACTGATTGCAATAATGCTAACACCCTTCTCCATATAGTCGTTTGCCAAGGCAACCAGCCCTTCATTAATATGCTTCACAAAAGGGCAGTGGTTGCAGATAAACATTACCAAAGTAGCCTTGCTAGACTTGAGTTCGTAAAGCCCTCGCACCTTCCCTGTTGATGGTTCCAACAAAGCAAAGTCGGGGGCTTTTGTTCCCAGTGGGATCATATTAGATTCTGTAGCTGCCATAAGCCTTATTTTACGAATTAGGTATGCTAAACACCAATTCTAGAACCTAGTTCAATGCCCTTTAAATAAAATGGAGGCATTCAGCAACATCCCTGCTTGCTACGAAATATAGATGCTTTCAAAAAAGGCTTTCTCGTCGGCCTCCTTCAGCATGCTGTTAATGGCCGCAAGCTGGTTACTATTTTGAACCTTAATACCTTTGCTCACCACATCAGAAAATTCGGCAACAGACTTCACCGCAGGTAGGTACACCAAATCTATACCGTAACGCGTATCGAACGAATACTCCGTGGTGCTCGTATACAGCTCGCCTCCCACGTTTACTCCGTATGCGCCGCCTTTTACCGAAGCATCAAATTTTTTATATTTCTTGGATATGATAAACTTCTGAACAACACCTGTTACAATACCTATAGATTTTACCTTGGGGTCGTTGATTATTTCATGATTAAAGGGCGATTGCATCCAGCTAATAAGGCACTTCTCCCACTCTTCGCCATGATCCACCAAACGGACAACCGCATTGTCTATTACCTTTACCTCGTAAATCTCATCGCTACTAAGGCTCGATGATAGAAAGGAGAGAAACTCAATATTTGCAGCCACCTTGTTCTCCACAATAAGCTCCATTCGAGTAATAGGCTCCTTAAGAACCGATGCTTCGTCAACTTTAGGTGTAATAGATAGGGCCCAACGTTTTAAGGTAGGCTCACCTTCCTTTTCGTAAAATATTTTCCCTAGCAATGATGCTGGACCAGCGCTAAACGAGTCATTCTTTAGGTATCGGAGGGCGTCATCTGCCTCAAATTCCTTTTTTACTGTTTCAATCGTTGCCTTTGCCCTTTGTTCGGCAACCGATTCATTCATCACGCTATTGATGTGTTCTGTAGATGGCTTTGTAGTGTTTCCCATGATCCCGATATATTCTGTTAAGGTGTTACCGATGGATTTTTATAATTTATTATGGGCTAAATATAGCGGAAAGGTTCGTTGTTCAAAAGCTACATGCCTAAATGGCGATACAAATATTGGCGACCTTTTCTCCCTACTAATATTGCAAGAACACTATTTTTGTAACCTTCGTTATAGGTATGCGTCAAAGAAGAGCAAGCTGCTTTTAAGCGGTGCTAAGATCATCAGCAAATAATGGAAAATAGCCACATATAAACTAAAACAATCGTAATATGAATTTTAGAGTTATCATTTTACTGCTACTCACCACACCTGTCTTTGCCCAGCAAAAGGCTTCGGTGTCGAATCTCCGAAAGGTGGTGGAGGTGCTTGCTTCCGACTCTCTTAAGGGGAGAGCCTACAAGTCGGAAGAGATAAAGCTCGCCAGAGAGTACATCATCGAGAACTTTCAAAAGGTTGGACTTAAGCCTTACGGCAATAGCTTTGAGCATAAGGTAAGCTGGCACGAACAGCTTGACGGAAACCAGGAGGTTACCAACATTGTGGGATATATAGAGGGAAGCGACGCAAAGCTGAAGGATGAATTTTTGGTTATCGGAGCCCACTACGATCATGTTGGCTATACCGCTGATGGCGATACCGTTATTTATAATGGTGCCGACGACAATGCGTCGGGTGTTTCTGGAATAATAGAGCTGGCGAGGTTGCTACTTTCTAATAATCAAAGACCAGCTCGAAGTATTTTGATTGTTGCCTTTGATGCGGAAGAGGTTGGCCTTGTTGGATCGACCAAGTTTGTAAAAAACTCGCCTATACCGTTAGATAAGATTAAGGCAATGATGAGCGTAGATATGATTGGACGTGCCGATCTTATCAATGGGGTTATTTTTTCGGGTATTGGATCGCTTAAAGGTATAACCATCTCTCCCTCTCTATTCTCGTCCGAAAAGAATCGTGAAGTTAAGCTGGTTAAAAGCCCATCTAGCATGGTTTTTAGAACCGATACTGGTCCATTTTTCAGAAAAAACATTCCAGCGTTATATATTGACACGGGTCTAAAAGGTTTTTACCACAAGCCCGAAGATGATGCCAATACGCTTGACTATGAAGGAATGGCGTTTGTTGTAGACAACTTAAAAAAGTTGGTAGAGGTTATTGCAGAACAACCCAATGTAACTTTCCATAATCCAATCCCTACAGTTGCCCTTGGCTTTACCTTTGGTGGAGGACTAAACCACTTTAGGCTTACTAGCGGAGGCGTTGACAATAAGTCAACCCTAACCTTCAATGCTGGAATTTCGTCACTAATTCAGCTTGGGAAAAGAAGTGCCATACAATCTGATGTGCTGCTTAAGGCAAAGACATCGCGTTCGGCCATCGGAAATATTATAATGCCCAGCATATTTGTTCCAGTACACTTTATGCTGATCTCTCCATACAATTCAAGCCGTGGATTTTTCGGCATTGGCCCCTACTACAGCTACTCCTTTCAACGTTATGTTAGCGGCGATAAGATGCCAATGGCTAGCAAAGACAAGAATGACTATGGCTTAAGCGTAATGGTTGGGGGTATTGGAATGAACAATCAGGTGGCCTTACGCTGCTGCTACGGCTTTAAGCGTATGATGGAAGATCAACCGAGAATGCACTACCGAAGCGTGGAGCTCTCTTTCACCAAGTTCCTACGCTACTAAAGCGAAATCCAAACGCTTACCAGCGCCAAACATACATCACGGATATCCAACCCTGCACCTGTAAAGCTTACTTTACAATTCCGGGGATGGATATTCCGGTGATATTACGGTAAAGTTCGAGCGCATACACATCTGTCATCCCCGAAATAAAGTCAACAACCGTCATCAGGCGGTCGTAAGGCTCCTTGCATTGGGTGTTATACTGTACAGGAATACGGGTTATGAGCTTCTTGGAAAGGTTACGCTCTGGGTGAAGCATCGCCTCGGTAAACTCGTTACAGAGGGTGGATAAAATACGATAACCCGCAATCTCAATCTCCACAACCGAGTGATGGTTGTATATCTTCTTAACCGAAATATCTACAATACGGTCGGCGGCATCGAGAAAAGACTGGGGCAGCAGCTTAATGAGCGGCGTGTGGAAATTCCCCGTTTCAATTTCGCCAATATGCGCAATGTAAGCAGCAGCACATTGCTGTATAAGTCGGCTAATAGCCACTGCTCGAAGATACGCTATGCGCTCGTTGGGGTCGGTAACAATGTTCAGATTCTCGGTTAGCTCCCCCTCGTTATTCGGATCGTAGGCTAGCGGATAAAGAAGATTAAACACCTCATCGCTTGAGAGGATTCCGAGCTTATGGGCATCCTCCAAATCCATCAGCAGGTAGCAAATATCATCGGCCGCCTCCACCAAAAAGGTCAGCGGATAGCGTTCGAATTTCAAAGGATCGCTGCTTATCTCCTTTAGTCCAAGCGTGGTGGCGATATTATGGGCAAGCTCCTTCTCCGCCTGAAAAAAACCAAACTTATTCTTATTGGTAAGCGACGATTCGTAGGGATACTTTATAATGGAGGCCAACGTAGAATAGCTAAGGCCAAATCCGCCATCGCGACGACCGTTCATTTTAGCCGTAAGCAGCCTCAGTGCGTTGGCATTACCATCAAAAAAAACCAGATCGTTCCACTGCCCCTTAGTAAGCTGTCCCTGCAAATCGGAATGGTTGTCGCGAAAGTATCCCGAGATGATCGTTTCGCCGGCATGCCCAAATGGAGGATTTCCCATGTCGTGCGCTAGGCAAGCAGCCGCTACAATATGAGGGATTTCTCGAATCGACTCTGCCTGATCGGGATGGCAGCTTACCAGCTCATCGGCAATAAGAGAGCCAAGCGTACGCCCAACAGAGGCTACCTCTAACGAATGAGTTAAACGGTTATGCACAAAAACGGCACCAGGTAGCGGAAAAACCTGCGTCTTATTCTGCATCCGACGGAAGGCCGACGAGAAAATGAGCCTATCATAGTCGCGCTGAAAATGAGAACGTCCAATGGTAGGCGTTGTTGTGCTAGAAGCATGTTCTTTCCCGGTGCGTGTTCCGCAAATGAGCTTATTCCACATTGTCGATGAGTTTGTTGCAAAGATAGCCATCTAACCAGATTTAAGAAAATGTTACCAACGCAATTCCATACTGCTTTTTGCGATGCATAAAAATGCTACCTTTAAGTAATAAAGTATAATAACTTGTAACCAAGTAGCCGCTTGTGCGTCTATCTGATAAGAACTAAAAATTTTAAATCATGGTAACTAAAGTATTGGCAATGCTAATTCCAATTTGCGCCATCGTTTTTGGCAATGCGCTTGCATTTGGAATTGCCTACTTCGCCATAAAATCGCGAAACCGCGAACGAATGGCGCTAATAGAAAGAGGGGCAACACCAGAGGAGGTGTATGCAAATAGGAAAATATCTAGGCATGCCTCATTAAAGAATGGACTTTTCCTTATTGGAGTAGCCGTAGGTCTACTCGTTGCAGGAATTGTTAGCGAAACAACTTCGATTAACGAAGTTACAGCCTACTTCTCTTTTACAATGCTATTTGGAGGACTAGGTCTGATTATTTTTTACCTAATTTATTCTAGGCATGAGCGTAACCACCCAGGAAGCGACTTCTGACCTTATTCTAATTCAAAGGGCCAAAGAGAACCATTCCCCTGCAGTGGCTGAGCTAATCAACCGCTACAAGGGAATGGTGTATACCATTGCCCTAAACATACTGAAGAATAAGGAGGAAGCCGAAGAGGTGGCACAAGATGTCTTTGTCAAGGCATTTACAAAGCTCAACCTGTTCCGAATGGACAGCAGCTTCTCATCGTGGCTATACCGCATTGCCTACAACACGGCAATCTCGCGAACCCGCGAACAGAAGCGCGCCAAAGCCTACGAGGAAGAGGTGGTTGCAACCGAGTCGTTCGAGCAGCAGGCCAAGGCGTTTGGCGATTTAGAGCAGGACGATCGGAAGCGCTTCCTCAAAAAAGCGATGGAGCGCCTCGATAGCGACGACAACCTGCTGCTGATACTGTTCTACTACGATGGCAAGTCGATGGAGGAGATAGCGCAAATAACGGGATACTCCGACTCCAACGTAAAGGTTAAAATCTATCGAGCTCGCAAAAAGCTGCACGAGGAGCTCGAAAAGCTCCTAAAAGGTGAAACCAAAAACTTACTCTAAACCATGGATCAGGATAAATTTTTAAAGGAGATACTTGCCAACGGCATCGAACAGCCATCTGCAAACTTTACCAGCAAGGTGCTAGGTAAGGTAGCGACACAAAAAGCAACACAAAGTTCAAAGGTGGAGATACCCAGCCTAATCGTTTTTCTGGCTATACTGTTGCCGATCCTTTCGCTTACTGTCAGCTTAGAGCCCATTTACGCACAAGTAAGCACGCTACTCAAGCAGCTAGGTCTAAGCTCCGTCATAAACCAGCAAACCATTATCGTAATATCGCTCGGCGTTCTACTATTTAGCCTGCTGGATATCTTTTTATTCAAACGGTTTGCCAAAGGAGAGCATAAGAATGCCCCTAAGATGTTTTCTATTTGGTAACCTCAAATTAATTGGGACTTTAACCTTAAATATTTTTAACTATCACAAGAATGTTTTTACTTTGAGCTTCTAAAACTTAGTTAGTTAAAATAGAATTTTTAGATAGCGACCAAAGATGAAAAAAGTTGTTGTTGGAATTGGGCTTGTGGTAGTGCTTGCTATCGCGTTTTTTGTGGTAAAACCACGTATTGCAGCAAGTAAGTTTGAGCAGGCAGAAGAGCTTTACAAGCAGAAGAAATACAGCGAAGCGGTTGAGATGTACGGATCGGCCATTTTCTGGAACGGCAAGGCAGAGTACTACAACCAACGAGGTTTAGCCTACGAGGCACAAAAAATGGACAATGAGGCGCTTGCCGATTTCCAAAAAGCGGTTGACAAGGACGATGCTGTAGCCGCCTACTGGTCTAACCTAGCCGGAACACAACGCAAGCTTAACAACTTCGACGGCGCGCTTCAAAGCGTGGACAAGGCGCTTGCCCTAGACTCTCTTAACTCTAAGGCATACTTCAACCGTGGCCTTATTAAAGCCTCTAAGCACGACTACAACGGTGCCATTGCCGATTACACCAAGTCTATTAAGCTAGATGGAACCAACATGGAGGCCTACTACAGCCGGGCCAACTCCCTTGTTAACATTAACGACTTTAAGAACGCCGTTGGCGACTACGATAAGCTCCTAGGAAACGGAAAAGAAAGCTTCGATGCCTACAAGCAACGTGGACTTTTCAAAAATGGGCTAAAGGACTACAAGGGTGCAATTGCCGATCTTGAAAAGGCAGCCCAAATTAACGGACAAGATGCCCAGGTGTACTACGAAATGGGTATCGCCTACTCCAACTCTAAGGGTTTGGCAAAGGCCATGAGCTGCTACAGCAAGGCGCTAACCCTTAACCCCAAGTATAGCGAGGTTTACTACAGCCGCGGCATGGAGTACCTGTACCAAAACAACTTTAAGAATGCCATCGCCGACCTAAACCAAGCCATCAAGGCGAACCCTAAGTTCAAGAAGGCCATCTATAGCCGCGGAACCGCCAAGGCCATGTCTAAAGACTACAAAGGTTCGATTGCTGACTTTGACGCCGCCATTAAGCTAGACCCTAAATATATAGATGCCTACTACAACCGCGCCGTAAGCAAGGGTATTCTCCTAATGCACAAGGAGGCAGTTGCCGATTATAACATCGCCATTAAGCTTAACCCCAAAAACGCCGAAGCATACTACAACCGCGGTATTTCGCGCGTTAATATCAACGACATGCAGGGAGCTTGCAGCGACTTCGACACGGCCATTAAGATGGGATACGCTCCTGCAAGGGAGATGAAGGCCATTTACTGCGGTAAAATCTAACCAGCCATGAAAAAAATCTTACTATCTCTGCTACTGCTGCTAATTGGCGTTGCCGGCGTAAACGCGCAGGCCAAAAAGGCAAAAAGAGACACGCTGTACACCATCACCGCATCGCGGTTACACATTGTTGATGGAAAGCCCACCAGCGACTTTACCATCTATAACCTCAAATGGGCCGATACCCTTTGGAACGTATCGCGCGATTTGGACATGGAGCAGCCCAACTTGGCCATCAAGAACTACCGCTGGTACTTCTACGATGCCAACAAGCGCCTCAACCGCTTCGAACGCTACATCAACGAGAAGCTCGATAGAAGAATCCTATACCGAATTGAGAGTAACCTTTTGGCCCAACGCGAGCACTTCCAGCTAAACGGAACAGACACCGTTCTAACCCGTAAGGATGTGATTACGAACGATGCCAACGGACGCGCCTCGAAGATTAAGGTGTACGACGGCAAGGGTAAGTCTATTGCCAGCCTCAGCTACTCGTACGACGCTAAAGGCAACGAGGTTAAGATGAAGGCGTCGATGAAGGTTATCCTTGATGCCGACTCCACTTTTAGCCGCCAAACCACCTACACCTACGACTCGCTGGGCAGGGTAGCCAAAAAGATGGTCAAAAGCGTAAAGGCCGACAAGCAAAAGGAGAACATCCTTTACGCCTACACCTACAATAAGGAAGGCAAGCTCGAATCTACCACCCGATACGACGAAATGGGAAAGATGTTAGGCAAGGAGGAGATTGTTTACTACTCGGGACGTATCTCGCAGCGTAAATACTACAACAGCGAGGGCGTGCTCACCGAAAATTTGGCATTCCGATACCGAAAGTTTGGCGCATCGCTCGATAATAACATGTACTAATCGTTACCCCAAATGATACATACCTAGCCAACTTATGGCTAGGTATTTTTTTATGCCGTAATCTACATCGTAGAGGCCGCCATTAGGCACCCTCTGCAATCTTCCGCTTTGCAACCCCAATACAAGCAGCAGCATTCGGCTAATAGCAAACCTAAAAGTCAAAATATTTTAAGAGAGATGAATCACGAGACCGACAAATTGCTATCTTTAGTGGGTTAACAGCAGATTGGGCTGCAGATACCCACCCCTTAGATGCAGAGGATGGTTTAGTGCTGATGGAATGTTGTTGCTTCTGTATAAATATATAAGTAAGGTTAGCGGCTTAACGGCAAGCGTCCTTGCCACATTAATAAATAAATCTATGTTAAACTATAATACTTATACGCAATGGAAAAATTTAGAAAAACAATGGTCTCCATCGGGGGGATTACCTTCCTATTCTTCGGCCTATTCCACATGTCCTTTTGGCTGATATTCGATTGGAAAACCGAACTTTTAAAATTGAATCTGGTAAACAGCAACCTGATGCAGATGATGAACATCGGGATTATTGTAATGATGCTGGCCCTGGGGTGCGTGCTCCTCTTTTTTAAGCGCGACATCCTTAACTCTGGGCTTGGCAAAGCGGTGCTTTTCCTATCTGCCATCTTCTTCTTTGTTAGGCTGATTGCCGAGTTTATATACCCAGGCGGCTCGATCGCACTGGGAGCCTTTCTTCTAATTTGCTCGCTCATTTACCTGGTACCCGCAGTTGTTCGGGTACGATAAGCCTCTAAAAGAATTCCAAGTCCAACAACCTTGTGCTTGGGATTCTTTTGTTTTTACCTATTAGGCTACTTTTATGGCAAAAGCCTATCTCGCAACAGGCCAAACTACTGCAGCTCTACATTATTCCCCTTACGCATCTCCCAATCCCTCCATTATCAGCAAGGTAGGTTGCAACGAATGGAGCTTAGCCCATAAAGCGGCAACCTAAACAGCATAAACTTGAGCCTTACCTCTGCACCTTTCTCCCGCTTTCCTAAACCCATAATAGCTACATCGTTTGACTTTAGCAGCATGCACATTTGTAAAAGCAAAAAGAGATAACGCTTAAGGAAAATCTCAAAATGCTTAAGCAAAACCTTATTTCGCTTAAAGGAAATGACATATTGCTTAAGCAAAACCTTATAATGCTTCAACGATATAAGGTTTTGTTTAAAGGAAACCTCATAATGCTTGAGCAAAACCTTATTTCGTTGAAGTAATATCTTATTTCGTTGAAGCAAAACCTCCAATTGCTAAAGCAAAAGCAGCAAACTTCAAAACAAAACCATCTATTTTGTATTGAATTACAGCAACTTAAAACAAAACACACTCCTACAATGCAGCCAAACGAGGTTGCGTGAAAGAATCCGCCAATTAACAAACATGTACTAGAAAAAGCTACTAAAGCTTTACAGCGTATACCACTGCTAAATTTGAAGATTAGGGTTCCGATATTGACATATATATCAACCATAAAACTGGCCTCTTACAAATAAGCTACAGCCATCGAGCTAACGCCCGCCGCCTCTTCCAAAAACAGAAAAGGCCGCAGGTATAGGTGTGCAACCCAACCTGCGGCCCCTATATGCTGCTATATATCCTAGTCGCGGTTAAAGGATATGCTCAAGCCAACCGATCTGAACTTGCCATCCTCAAAGCCGACAATCCCCTTAATCTCCATTAGCACAAAAATCTTATCTATGCCGTAGCCAATCTCGACATAGTTACGCAGCTGCTTGCTGTTGAAGTAGCTTAGGTAGATATTTTCGGTATACACGGTTCCCTTAAAAAAGGGCAGCTGCTTAATAATGATGTTGTCGGCCTCGTAAAGCATGTGCCCCTCAACAAACCAGCCCGGCGTAGCAAAACGGTAAAATGGGATTAAGTGGAAAGACTGCTTGGTGGGCTGCAGGGTAACCATTGTATAATCCACTTTTGGGAAATAGAAGTCGGGCAGCTGCAGCTTCTTCGAGTTGAGAAAGGTTCCACCCTCCACCTTGTACCACAGCTCCGAAAGAAAGCCCAAATCCCATCTCTTCCAGCTCGCAGCCTTAAGCAGGGTGTACTGGCTCGCGCTTTCATCGAGTATACCTCGACGGTAAAGGAGCTGAAAGGTTGGATAGTCCGATTTCACGTAACGCTTACGCTCCCCATCCATTCGGTAATACTGAACTGGCGTATAGGTAAGCGAAGCCTCTAGCGATGCTTGCTTATGATCGGTAAGCGGATGGGTAGAGAGATACTCGTTTACCGGAATGTTTTCGTCGTACTGGCTACTACGCTTAAGAAACGAAAAGTTGGTGCTGTTGCTCACCAGCTTTCTATCGTAGTACGAGAATATACCTTCGGCAGTAAGGCCGTTTGCCACCTCGTAGGTAAGCTTTACATAGCCACCACGAACATCCATTGCTCGGGTATAGCTATCCTTCATCAGCAACGAGGTTACCGAGTTTACCAAAGGCTGAACCGGCTGATCGATATTAAGATCGCGCGAAGCGTAGGTTCCTCCAACTGTCAGCCACGCCATCCTTCTTGGAAAAAGAAGATAACTGGCATGCCCCACTCCCATCAACCGGTTTCGGTTGAAAGAGTACATCGGAATTAGGTAGGTTGTCAGCTCGCGGCTTCCTGATAAATCTTTAAAAATGGCAAATCGGTTGCCTACGGTAAAGCCATCAATGGGGTTAAAGTAGGTATAGTTTGGATTGAAAAAGCCCTTTGTCTTAATGTCAAGCCCCTTACCTCGGTACAGGTAACCTCCGGTTGCAAGCGCAAGAGGAGTTACCTTTTCGCCTGTTCGTGTCAGGTTCTCGAAAGCCGCAATTCTATCCTTAAATGATTTAACGCTATCAACCTTGACAAATGCCTCTTTCTCCTCCTCTTCCAACGGGATCGGACGAAGGTTTGTCCAGTAGGACGAATCTTTCTGGTTAAAGTCATCAGAAAAATCGACCTTATCCAGCCCTCGAAGCTCCAAGGTTTTTAGCGTATCCGGACGCTTAGCCTCCTCCTCTGCTTTAACCAGCTTAGCAAGCTTATTCATGTCAGACTTAGACATTGCGGTCTTATTCATAAGCGCATCAATCTTTGCCTGCCTCTTTGCTTGCTGCTCCTCCTTTTTTCGCTCAGCAGCAGCTCGCTTTTCCTGCGCAATGCGAGCCGCATTAGCATCTACAGCAACTGGCTTAGGAGTTGGTTTAGATCGACGACCAATAATTGATACGTTCGAATACTTTAGCGATCCACTACTTTTTACCCAACCAGCGCTTCCTAGCAAACCGCCATCAGCAAAGAGCTGGTAGCTAGTTGGTAGCACCGCACTTTCCTCTATCAAATCGAAAGCGATCTTAAAGTTTGCCATACCAAAGCTCATTTCAAAGGTAAGGTCGGCATTCTTCACCGCATAGGTATTGTCGGCAATGTAAAGAAAGCCTTTAAAGAACTTTCCAGATGGACGCTTGGGGGTAACCTTAATTTTGTATACAGGAACATTATTTTCCAACGAAGATCCTACCAAATTGTAGTTGTAGTAAGAAAAGGCGTTAAGCCCAAGAGGCGAAGGGATATCGCTAAAGGAGTTATCGTAGATGCTTGTATTTAAAAACTCCAATCCAGGAAAGTTATCCTTCGAATCGGCACCTGGTAAGGTAGATCGAAAGGAGACAATGCGCTGGCTATAGGTGTCGGGCGCATTAAAGTTGACCTTGGTAAACATCTCCGCAAAATAAGTCTTTCCCTCTTTGGGTATATCAATACTTTTAGGAGTCATGTATTTCAGCAAACGGGAGTACTTCCGCACGTTAAAGCTTCCCTTAATGTATATATCGGAGTTGTAGGCAGCCACAGAGCGCTTGTACTGCTGCCCCAGAGCTATCGACTTCCGTATAATCCAAAGGGCAGGATTATCCTTACTCGAAACAGTAACCTGAGAGAGGTTGTACACGGCCTCTTCGAGCTGCACGTTAAGAGTTACGTCCTTATTTCCGACCTTAATCTCCTGCAAGCTTGCCTTAAAACCAATAGACTGAAACTTTACGGTAAAAGTTCCTGGCTCAACATATATCTGGTATAGCCCCTTGTCATTTGCAGAGAGCCCCTTGCTCATCTCCTTCACAAAAATGGTAGCAAAAGGAACAGGGTTCCCCTGATTGTCGGTCACCTTGCCAACAATACGCTGCGAGAAAGACAAAAAGGGAGTAGATAAGATGAATAAGAGCGATAAAACCTTCCATCGTAACATAATGTAGTGCAATTTTTATTAGTAAAACCCTCGATAGAGGTTCTTGTTTACGATTAACTTTGCTGCAAAGTTAACAATAAAAGGGCAAGAGACCGCGCCAATTACGCTTAGTACAAAAGCAAAGGAGGCCACCTTACGGTAGCCTCCTTCCATATCGAGAAATAAAAACGCTCTATTTAAGAACTCCCATTTCCTTTCCTACCTTGATAAAGGCATTTACGCACTTTTCAAGATGCTCCATTTCGTGTCCAGCTGAAACTTGTACACGAATACGAGCTTGCCCCTTAGGAACAACAGGATAGTAGAATCCGGTAACATAAATACCCTCTTCAAGAAGCTTTGCTGCAAAATCTTGAGATAGCTTAGCATCGTATAGCATTACAGCACATATTGCCGATTGGGTTGGCTTGATATCGAAGCCTGCATCAACCATTTTTGTACGGAAATACTCTACATTACGAACCAGCTTATCATGAATTTCATCCGACTCGCCTAGCATAGTAAATACCTCTAAGCTCGCGCCAACAACTGCTGGTGGAATAGAGTTCGAGAAAAGGTATGGACGAGAACGCTGACGAAGTAGATCTATGATCTCTTTTCTACCTGTTGTGAAACCTCCAATAGCACCACCGAAAGCCTTACCTAGCGTTCCTGTAATGATATCAACCTTTCCACGTTGGTTAAACAGCTCGGTAACTCCACGTCCGGTTTTACCTACAACACCTGCAGAGTGGCACTCATCTACCATTACAAGCGCATCATACTTCTCTGCCAAGGCGCAGATCTTATCCATTGGAGCCACGTTACCGTCCATCGAGAAAACCCCATCAGTAACGATAATGCGGAAGCGTTGTGCTTGAGCCAGCTTTAGCTGATTTTCCAAATCCTCCATATCGGCATTTGCATAACGGTATCTTACGGCCTTGCAAAGACGTACACCGTCGATAATAGAAGCATGGTTCAAGGAATCGGAGATAATGGCATCCTCCTCGGTGAATAGCGGCTCAAAAACGCCCCCATTTGCATCGAAACAGGCTGCATAAAGAATGGTATCTTCAGTTCCAAAGTAGTCTGCAATAGCATGCTCCAACTCTTTATGGATATCTTGCGTTCCACAAATAAAGCGAACCGAAGACATTCCATAACCGCGCTTTTCCATTGCCTTTTTGGCAGCCTTAACAACACGAAGGTTATCCGAAAGGCCAAGGTAGTTGTTAGCGCAGAAGTTTAAAACTTCCTGACCAGTATTAATTGTAATATCAGCCTTTTGTGGGCTTGTTATAATTCGTTCCTTCTTGTATAAACCAGCCTCCTCAATAGCGGCAAGTTCCTTTTGAAGATGTTCTTGAATTTTACCGTACATAGCTCTAATCCTTTTTTGGGTGTTATGCGATTAACTCACCAAAAGTAGGAATTATATGGCAATGTGGTGTGAAAATATGAAGGGAATATCCTCGTCTATCTTAAAAATTTGAATTAAAAAGATCATTATTCCAACAACCTATAATCCTTTACGCTCATATATCTTCGATAAATGGATAAAAGCAAAAGCCCTATAAAAGCAACGGATAATATAAGATGAAAGGAACTTACCGATAGGCTTGCATCAATATCCCCCATGCCTAAACTACCCTTTAATTTGTTTATAACAAACATCCCCACCACAAACTGGGCGTTATTTAAAAAGTGGGCAATAATGGGCAGCCAAAGTGAACCTGTCCAATAGAATAGATAGCCAAGCATTGCCCCTAAAAGAAAACGAGGCAGAAAATTAACTGCGTCAAAATGAAACGCGGAGAAAACAACTGCTGCAATAAGAATACATAGGTGAACATCTTTAATCCATTTCATTAAAACCCGCTGCAAGAAACCTCGAAAGAAAAATTCCTCGCAGAATGCTGGAAGAACAGCAACTATAAGAAGATTGAGCGCAAGATCTCCATATCCAGTTCCTATCAAAAGAAGCTTTGTCAACGTTTCGTTATGCTCCGCACCACTTATAAACTCCTTCGGCCAAGGCAGCATTTGAGAATACTGAGCAACAACCGCAAGAAACGTGTTCGAGAAAATGATAAGAAAGAGCACATATAGAACATCATAGCCCCCAACTTTCGAAGTCAATGGAAGAAGAACCCCACTTTTTCGATAGAAAACAAAAAGAACCACCACTGCTGGAATCAAAAATATTCCGACGGTTTGTACTCCTTGCGACAGCTTCATTTGCAGCAATAGCGACTGTATCTGAGGCGTAAGCTTTACCCCATCCTTCAGCAGAAGCTCCACTGCATTTGCAGAGTTCGGAAAAATAGCTTCGCCTAATAGCAGCGTTACCAACGTTGTAAGGGCAATGATCAAGAAGCTTATAACGATCTTAAATAGGACGGATTTGGTTGTTATCATTTGCTCAGATTTACTGCAAATCTACAAAAATGTACCTAACGCAAACTGTAATAATTCTTTCTATTTTTGTGGCTCAAATTGAACGTTATGAAAATTGGAACAATTGAGCTTGGTGAGCAGCCACTTTTTCTCGCACCAATGGAAGATGTAACCGACCCGTCATTCCGGTTCATCTGCAAGGAATTTGGCGCAGACATGATGTACACCGAGTTCATTTCTTCAGACGGACTGATCCGCGATGGTCGTGGCTCTGTCGAAAAGCTAAACATCTACGACTACGAGCGTCCTATTGGAATTCAGATATACGGTCATATTATTGAAAGCATGGTAGAGGCCGCTAAAATTGCCGAAGCGGCTGGCCCCGAGCTTATCGACATCAACTTTGGTTGCCCTGTTCGTAAAATTGCAGGCAGAGGCGCTGGCTCTGGAATGATGCGAACACCCGACCTTATGGTTGAGATGACGCGCCAAATTGTAAATGCCGTAAAGCTGCCCGTTACTGTCAAAACCCGCCTAGGCTACGACGACTCGATGAAAAACATTGTTGAAATTGCAGAAAGACTACAGGATGTAGGAATTCAAGCGCTAACAATCCACGGACGGACACGTGCTCAAATGTATACAGGCGAGGCGGACTGGACGCTTATTGGCGATGTCAAAAATAATCCGAGAATAAACATTCCTATTGTTGGAAATGGAGATATAACGTCGCCTGAGAAAGCAAAAGAAATGTTTGATCGCTATGGGGTAGATGCAATTATGATTGGACGAGCCACCTATGGCCGCCCTTGGATATTCAAAGAAATTAAGCACCATCTACAAACTGGAGAAATTCTCGCCCCCCCTTCGGTCCCCGAACGCGTAGAGATAGCCAAACGCCACTTACAAAAATCGGTTGACATAAAAGGAGAGCGCACAGGAATCCTTGAAATGCGACGTCATTTGAGCAGCTACTTCAAAGGCCTTCCTAATTTTAAGGAAACAAGAATGAAGTTGGTTACCTTAGCTACCTTAGAAGAGCTATTTGTGGTACTCGATAGCATCAACGAGAAGTGGGGAGACAACACAGACATCCAAAAAGAACCTTACCATTCTCCCTTAAATGGGAAATCATAAAAAGAAAAGGGAGCTTTCGCTCCCTTTTTTATGCTGCTAATTTATCTTACTTTCTTTTATCCCATGCAACCCGTATGCTGTAATCCTTTTGATGCCTCGTTTTATTTAGCTGCGGATAAGGATATATTGACATTAACCTTATACGGTACCCATCGAGAAGTAGCTCGTTAGGAAATATGGTTCCTATCACAGTATCAACGGTTCGCTTACCAGTATAGAGCTGAATGCGCAACTTTGCATCCCCCCGCCAATCGACCTTCGAACCTATAGGTTTACGCATATCAATAACGTACTTCGTCTTCAAAAACACACCTTTTCCTAAAGTGTATTCCGAATTTGGAGTCAACGTAAGCAATTCTACCTTTGAGAACTCTTTTTCCTGCTCACTACAACCCAACATCACAAACCCCACAAGTAATAATAATACTTTCCTCATCTAGCTGCAGTTTATTAAGGTTTATCAACTCACATGCCACTCTTTATATTAAAATTAACTCTGTCCATAATGGTTCGCACTAAAACAACTTACAAACCTTCTGTAGATTAAAACAATAAAAAGAGTAAAGTGGTAAACATCTCAATAGATTTCCACTGCAAATTTAACTATTATTTACATAATTAAAAACAAAATCACAGGAATTAAGCTAACACAAACAGGTTTTGCGCAAAAGAAAAGCATTTTTTACTAAAGACTCTATCCTACAAACTTCTGAATTGCTTCCAACGACACCTTGGATTCTTCTATAAAGCCCATGTGCCCTGAATTTTCAAGGAGCAAAACCGCTGCCTGTGGATACTTCGCTATCAGCAAATCGGCCATCTCGTTACTTATGTAGTTGTCTTTACGCCCAAAAATAAACATAAATGGCAGCGCAGTTGACGCCAAGAATTCGTTCATATCCTGACGAATCTTCATTCCATTTAGCAACGCTACAATTCCCTCCTTCTCATTAATGGCATACATTTCGATGCATTCCTCTATCGCATTAGCAAAGCGCTTGCGATTATCGCGGGCGAATGCCATTGGAGCATTCGTACGAGCAATTAGCTCTATCTTATCCTCCTCAACCAGCGCTATTTCGCGATCTCGATTTGCTCTTTTCTCCTCAGTGTCGGGGTTAGGTGTCGAATGAAAAAGCACAAAATTATTCAATCGGCTGGCGTACTTCTGGGCAAAAGCCAGCGTCACATAGCCGCCCATCGAATGCCCTACAAGGGTGCACTTCTCAACTCCTACTAAATCCAATATGTAGTGAACCGCATCTGCAAGATATTCCATGGTATGCGCTTCTCCATTTACGCCCGAGAGGCCATGCCCCGGAAGATCGAGGCGAATAACCCGATTGGTCTTCTTTAAGTTGCTGGCAAAATCATCCCAAATTAACGACGACTCCAAGTAGCCATGAAGCAGAACGACTGGAGCCCCTTTCCCTTCATCGATGTAAAAAATGGGAGTTCCCCCAAACAATACAAACTTTTCCATACTCCGTATTTTGGCGCAAAGATAGCTCAAAAACAGAGCGAACCGTAAAAAATAGCTTCGGGTGTTATTCTAGAATCGGTTTAAATTAGGCGATTTATGCTGTAAAACCTATAAATTAACTGCAATTCTTTTGTTAATTGGTAAACAAGGGGATAATTTTGCGAATCATTTGCGCCATGAAGTTCTATTTTCATAACTTACATCGCAAATTTGGAACAGCTTAAAATTTAAACAAATAATTCCGACATGAGTAACATTTTTAGTTCTTCTATTGGGAAAAAGCTAGTGATGAGTCTATCCGGTTTGTTCCTAATTGTATTTCTGTTGGTGCACCTTGGAATTAACTCTCTTCTGATGTTCGACAACACAGGAAGATTGTTCAACCTTGGCGCTCATTTTATGGCAACCAACCCTCTTATCAAGGTTTTCGAGCCTGTTTTGGCGCTTGGATTCTTGCTACACATCGTTTGGGCCTTTGTTTTGACCCTTCGCAACATGCAAGCTCGCCCTGTAAAGTATGCCGTTAACAACCAATCGGGCAACGCTACATTTGCTTCTCGCAACATGTTCGTTCTTGGAGTGATTGTTCTTGGCTTCTTGGCTATTCACCTTGCTAACTTCTTTGTAAAAATCAAATTTACAGGATCTCCACTTCTTGCAGAGGTAGATGTAGACGGTGTTCAAATGGAAAATGCCTACGCCTTAGTTGTTGAGCTATTCCGTAACCCAATTTACTCTGTTGTATACGTTATTTGGGTGATTGCTCTTTGGTTCCACCTTACTCACGGTTTCTGGAGTGCATTCCAAACCATCGGTCTAAACAACCAAATTTGGATTAAACGTTGGAAAGCGGTTGCTTACATCTACGCTACTATCGTTGCTGTAGGCTTTGCCATCATTCCACTATTCTTCCTTTTAGGCCTCGACGCTTAATTTGGTTGAGCAATCGTACTAAATAGAAAAGAAAAAAGATTACGATATGAAACAGTTTGATTCTAAGATTCCTGCTGGCCCATTGGCGGAAAAATGGAAAAATCATAAGGCTGCCATCAAGGTAGTTAGCCCTGCTAATAAGAGAAAGCTAGACGTTATTATCATCGGTACTGGTTTAGGTGGAGCCTCTGCTGCTGCCTCTCTTGCCGACCTTGGCTATAACGTAAAGGTTTTCTGCATCTCTGATAGCCCTCGTCGTGCGCACTCTATCGCCGCTCAAGGGGGTATCAACGCTGCTAAGAACTACCAAAACGATAACGACTCTGTTTACCGTTTATTCTACGATACCATCAAGGGTGGAGACTACCGCGCTCGTGAAGCCAACGTTTACCGTTTGGCAGAGGTGAGCGGTGCCATCATCGACCAATGCGTTGCCCAAGGTGTACCTTTTGCTCGCGATTACGGCGGTCTTCTAGACAACCGTTCATTCGGTGGTGCTCAGGTATCTCGTACCTTCTACGCTAAAGGACAAACTGGACAACAGCTGCTTCTTGGCGCTTACGCAGCCCTTAACAAGGGTATCGCCCGTGGAAACATCAAGTCTTACGTTCGTCACGAAATGCTAGACCTAGTTATCGTTGATGGTAAGGCTCGTGGTGTTATCACCCGCAACCTTGTTACCGGAGAGATCGAGCGTCACGGTGCACACGCAGTTGTTCTTGCAACTGGTGGATACGGTAACGTATTCTTCCTTTCTACCAACGCCATGAACTCTAACGGTTCGGCTGCTTGGCAAGTGTACAAGAAGGGTGCTATGTTTGCTAACCCTTGCTTTACTCAAATTCACCCAACCTGTATTCCAGTACACGGCGACCAGCAGTCTAAGCTAACCCTTATGTCTGAGTCGCTACGTAACGACGGACGTATTTGGGTTCCTAAGAAGAAGGAAGATGTTGAGAAGCTTCGCAAGAAGCAAATCAAGGCTTCTTCTATCGCTGAAGAGGATCGCGACTACTACCTAGAGCGTCGTTACCCTGCATTCGGAAACCTTGTACCACGTGACGTTGCTTCGCGTGCTGCTAAGGAGCGTTGCGATGCCGGTTTCGGTGTTAACGAAACAGGTTTGGCCGTATTCCTAGATTTCTCTACTGCCATCAACCGCCTTGGACAAAAGACTATCGAAGCTCGCTACGGTAACCTATTCCAAATGTACGAGAAGATTACCGACGTAAACCCATACGAAGAGCCAATGATGATCTACCCAGCGGTTCACTACACCATGGGTGGTCTTTGGTGCGACTACAACCTGATGACCAACATCCCAGGTTTATACGCTATCGGTGAGGCAAACTTCTCTGACCACGGTGCAAACCGCCTAGGAGCTTCTGCGCTTATGCAAGGTCTAGCTGACGGATACTTCATCCTACCATACACTATTGGAGATTACCTATCTCACGAGATTACAACTCCAAAGATCAACACCAACACTCCTGAGTTCGAAGAGGCTGAAAACGCAGTTAAGGCTAAGATCGAAAAGCTATTCAGCATCAAGGGTAAGAAGACTGTTGATGAGCTTCACAAGGAGCTAGGCCACATTATGTGGGATCTAGTTGGTATGGCTCGTAACGAAAAAGGCCTTGAGCAGGCTATCGAGCGCATCAAGGTACTTCGCGAGGAGTTCTGGAAGAACGTTTTCGTTCCAGGAACCAACAACTCATTCAACCCAGAAATCGAAAAGGCACTTCGTTTGGCCGACTTCCTAGAACTTGGCGAAGTAATGGCTTACGACGCTTACAACCGCAACGAATCTTGTGGTGGTCACTTCCGCGAAGAGTTCCAAACTGAGGAAGGCGAAGCAAAGCGTAACGACGAAGAGTACACCTACGTAGCATGCTGGGAGTACAAGGGCGAAGGCCAAAAGCCAGAGCTTAACAAAGAACCACTAAACTTCGAGTTTATTAAGGTGGCTCAACGTAACTATAAAGAGTAATCGGAGGAGAACAATTATGGAAAACAAGCTAAATCTCACGCTTAAAGTATGGCGCCAAGCCGATGCAACAAGCCAAGGAAGATTTGAAACATATAAGGTAACCGACATTTCAACTGACAGCTCGTTCCTTGAAATGTTGGACATCGTTAACAACAACCTTATCCACGAGGGCAAGGAGCCAATCGCATTCGATCACGACTGCCGCGAAGGTATCTGTGGAATGTGCTCGCTATACATCGATGGCCGTGCACACGGTCCAGATGACGATATCACCACCTGCCAGCTGCATATGCGCAAGTTTAAGGATGGCGATACCATCACCATCGAGCCTTGGCGTTCGGCTGCATTCCCTGTAATTAAGGACTTGGTGGTTAACCGTCAAGCTTTCGATCAAATTCTTCAAGCTGGTGGTTTCGTTACCGTAAACACAGGTGGTATACCTGATGGTAACGCAATTCCAATTAGCAAGGAGAAAGCTGATGAAAGTATGGATGCCGCCAGCTGTATTGGTTGTGGCGCTTGCGTTGCAACTTGTAAGAACGGTTCGGCTATGCTATTCGTTTCGGCTCGCGTATCGTCGCTAGCCCTTCTTCCACAAGGTAAGGTTGAAGGTGCTCGTCGTGCTAAGAGCATGGTAGCTAAGATGGATGAGCTTGGTTTTGGTGGATGTACCAACACCGGTGCTTGCGAGGCAGAATGTCCAAAGGGTATCTCTATCTCTCACATCGCTCGCCTAAACCGCGAATTCCTTTGCGCTAAGCTTGCCGAGTAAGCTCGGTAACCGCATAAAATAAAAGCCTCGCATAAATGCGAGGCTTTTTTGTTTTTTACTATTTTCGGTCCATTAATTATTCTCTAATAAAACATCTATGGGTAAAATCTTAAAAATTATCGGACTTCCGGTTCTCTGGACCATTTTTCTTGCATTCCCTCTCGCCATTATCACGATCGGGCTCCAACATCTAGGCTTACCAGCAGCGGTACTTGATGCAGCTAGCGCCATCCTCGTAGATCTTTTCTTTTTTGCAGGAGCCATTTACCTAGCCAACAAGGAGGGCCTGCTAAAAAGGGAGCTATTCTCAACCGTATCCAAGCAGGTAAGCCTGTACAGCTTTGCGCTCTTCCTGCTCATGGCTATCCCGCTTACCGCCTTTGATACATTCTTCCCGCTCCCCGACCTGGTACTTAAAAACATCAACCTCTCATCCTTTTCGTTTATCATCATGGCGGTAATTATTGCCCCCATAGGCGAGGAGCTCCTATTCCGAGGCTTTGTTACCCGAATACTCCTCAACAGGTACTCCCCTACAAAGGCAATCTTCCTTTCTGCCCTTATTTTTGGCCTAATACACGTCAATCCGGCACAAATCCCCGGAGCGTTTTTAATGGGCCTTCTTTTCGGTTGGATTTTCTACAAAACGGGCAGCATCATCCCTGGCATGATACTACACTTCATAAATAACGCCATCTGCTGCATCCCCAACATCGACAGGTACGATACAACGGTACTAAACAACGGGATGGCAGTACTGGTAGCATCCGTTGTGGCCTCCGCTGCGTTTGTGCTGCTATTCCTAAAGGCGCACGTCGAAATAAGGCGGATAGGCTAGCCCCATCCAATACAAAAGGCCCTGCAATGCTGCGGGGCCTTTTGGCTATAAATTTCCTACCGGCTACTCTTCGTCGGACTGCTTCTGCTCGCTCTTACGGCTGCTCAGGTAGAGCAGCACAATAAAGTACAACGATCCTACCCCAATTAGAATGCCTCCCGTTATTCCTTTATAAAAAACTTCTAAAAATAAATTCTATCCAGATACTTTTCTAACTACCATCTTTTACGCTAATATTTGCTATCTACCCAAATATTTTTGACCCCATCCATCGGATGATAGCACATATTATACTTAAGACGTCAGCCCACTTCGAAATTACATCCTTCCCAGTATCACATATTAGCACAAATCAAAATCGCAGTTTTTAATGTTTTTTTTGCTTATTTAATACAGTATTGTATTTTAGCCCAGAATATTTAACCACTTACAATTTTGAAAAATATACTCTACACAATCCTAGGTGTTGCCTTTGCTGTATCCCTATCTGGCCAAAACGTAAAAACCATCACCGGCCGCATACTCAATGAACAAGGAAAGCCTCTTAAGTACGTCTCCGTTATTGCTACAAAAATGGGAGAAGCAAAACACTTTAAAGGGACCCTTTCTTCCGACGATGGTAAATTTCATCTTATCGTACCACAAGATCAAGCACTTAAGGTTGATGTTGTTTCTCTTGGCTACAAACCCATCCAAAAATTGGTAAGTGCCGATTCAAATACAACCATAAATTTGGGCGATATACAGCTAACACCTGCACCAATACAACTCCAAGAGGTGGTTGTAAAACCCTTAGTGGAAGTTTCGGCTGGCGAGATAGTTTACAACATTACCGCCGATCCCGAACGCGAAAAATCGACCATGCTGCAAATTCTCGGTAAAGTGCCGCATATAAAGGTAGACATTGATGGAAACATTACGATGGGCGAAACCAATAGCAGCAACTACGTAATTACGAGAAACGGCAGAGTCGACGCGCTATTCGATACGCGCAGGCTGTCGCTCTCCCAAATAATGAATAGGCTGTCGGCCATGGGATTTACAAAGGTGTGCGTAGTTACTAACCCTCCATTGAAGTATGGCAAGGTAGACTACCTGCTAGACATTATTACAGACAAGAGCAACCTCGTATCTGGAGCAATAGGCAGTACTACGCTTGAAGACAATATCCAAAAAGGATCTACCCCAATTCAAGTAGGCATAATTGGAAGCGTTGAAAACGACCTAAGAGGTTCTACAGGGGTAAATTTCACCAATACCAGCGCACCCGGGGCTGGGGTGTTTCGCAGCAGGCGCTACATTGCTTCCGATTCGTTGCTTACATCCCAACAAAAGGACAAGAGCTCGGGAAAAGAGTACGGATCGAATTTAATGATGAGCTACGACATTAGCCCCAAGCAGTACTTGTTGGTAGATGTAAACTACAACAAAAGGAGCGCTCATGTTGGGCAAAGCAGCCTTTCTAGCGAGAGCCTACATGGCATTGTAGTAAACGAGTACGCTACTGACTTGAAGCGCCAGCAAGAAAACAGTTCCTTCAGCACCAACATTACCCTAGAGCTGCAACTTCGTAAGCCCACCAATAGCTTAAGCCTATCGTACCTATTTAGCGCCAACCCCCAAAATACAAATGAGTGGCTAACCTCTAACGAATTAGATGGCAGCAACCCCAGCAGCAGCTTAAGCCAGTACAACGCTCAGCAAACAAACCACAAGCTACAGATCCGCTACCAAAACTACTCCTCGAGAAAAATCTTGTGGAATGTATCTGCTGGTTTTACCAATACCGCATTCGACAACACCAACCGTCGATTCATTTTTACCAAAACAGGAAGCAAAATTGAGGACGCAAATGCCCTCAACCAGCTAAGCCAAAACCACCGGTTGATGGAAGGTACTGCAGTTTTTATTTGCAATATTTACAAGAAACTCCAATTTACAGGTTTAGCAAATGCTAACTACCTACTAAACGCAGGAGGGCTTACGTTCATCACCAGTAATGGCACCACCCACATACACCAAAATGGCTTAAATTTAGCCCCCTCGTTAAGTTTTCAATATCTGGTGAATGAGGCAAAAAGCATAACAATTTCATTTGGATACTCCTTTACACAAACGCGTCCCAGCCCTAGCCAGTTGGGCACGCTAAGCAGTACCGGTAATCCAAATTTTATTCAAAAGGGTAATCCAAATCTTCGCTCGCAGCTCCTGCATACTATTTCCACCCGCTACAGCAGCTTTTCTGTTAACTACTCTTTCTCTAACAACCAAATTACGCCCTATAACTATTTAAATAGGGAAGGGCAGATAGTGAGCAGCTGGCAAAATGGTGGTTCCTATAAAAGCATTTCCATAGAATACCCTCTAATTTCAATACTCTCTAAGAACAGCGCTAGCTTATATTTAACTTCTGGTACAAATCTCACAGGCTCCAAAACATCTACAGGAGAGCAAACTAGGAGTATTAGCATGCATTGCATTATGCCATGTAGAGTCCGCATTACTAAAAACTTCAGTACCTCGCTAATAACCAACTATTACGAGACATGGAGCAAGGGATACCAGCAGACCCGAAATTCTATACCCGTATATTTAATCTGGTCCGCTAGATATAATGTAGTAATCAAAGACAAAACGACTTGGGAGCTACTTATGCAATGTAGCCTTTTGGATTGGAGCAAGGCTCGCACCTCCACTACGCATGCTGCCGATTTCGAATATGTGGAACGAATAGAAAGAAATGCAACTCCCATCTTCCTTAGTATCAAATACAACTTCGGTCGATTTAACGTAAAACCAGTGCGTGGCTCCCAAAATAAGGCTGCTATAACCGGATACTCTGCTAGCGAAACCAAAACCAACTAGAGGCAATTTTTTGCAAAATAAACTTTAAAACACCTCAATTATGAAAATTTTTTTCAAAGTAAATTTCATGCTAACATTAATTGTTTTAGCATTTACACTGTCTTCATACGTTGGAGACTCTGAAAACTCTTCAGATTACAAAGAAGCCGCAAAAAATGATTATGACGCCTGGCAAGCTCCCGCAGGGACCATAACCCACGCTTATAGTGTTAATGGTGGCGTTAGACAAGTATTCTATACTACCTTTAGGTACTACCTTGTACCAGGAGGGTATATCGTTGGAAAATGTTCCGAAGGCCTATTTTTTAACTGCAATATCAAGGCGTGTGATTGGCCCGATAATAGATGTAGCTGCTTAAGATAACAGAAAATAATAAACACATTGCAAAAATTTGCCTCTTAAAAATTTCTACAATGAAAAAAACTACAAAATCTTTGATTTACTCCGCATGGAGTATTGTCCTTATTGTCACTATTGCATTTGTTGGTATTAAATACTACAACAAGCAAAAAACAAATACAAAAATGGCAGTAACTCCCAAAAATTTAGAGCAGCAAGTAGTAAAAGGTTGGTATACCAGCCGATCTGATTTTGGGAAGTTGCTTCTGGATAGCCTGTTAAAAAATAACCGTTATGCAGTTGTGACCATTGGCACAAGTGATTGTCTCCTATGCCACGAGCTTGGTAAAGTTAGTATCGACAAGAAGCTAAACGCATCTAGAGTTACTCTAGACTACAAGTTTAGCGATCACAATTTGCTTCTTTCTCAGGCTCTATTTCCCCCTGGCTTTCCAACTACCTATATTATTGACAGGGAATATAATATCATTGGTGCGGTACGAGGATTAGATGAGTTTAAAAAAAATACAGAAGCAATTATTTCGAAAAGAACAAAAAGCACCCCATTACACATTGCAGGTGATGTTAGTAAAAGTAATGAACTTCTAGTTTTATCAGATGCGCTTAAAAGTACAGTTGCAAAATTGGAAGGTAATTACGAAAAAATGCATGCGTTCGCTCGCAAATCGCTGTCCAATGGATCATACTTTTATAACAACTACCTACTTTACGACTATTTCACAAAAATGGGAGTGAAAGATTCATCATCGTTCTACAAAAAAAGAACCTTGAAATACACCTATCGCATAAACAGCCATATCTACCATTCGCTTATCGAAGAGCTGTCATCTTCAAATTAAATGGGGTATCGCCTATCATTCAAAATGATGCGTCTAAAAGAATTTCAACTAGTTCAGATAGACACTTCGTTTTAAGGACTACTCCTCGTCTGACTGCTTCTGCTCGCCCTTACGGCTGCTCAGGTAGAGCAGCACAATAAAGTACAACGAACCTACCCCAATTAGAATGCCTCCCGTGCGCTCCATTCCGTAGGTTTCCCTATGCAGTAGGCTAAAACCGTAGATGATAAGCAGCGCTGCCACTACCGATACTATTTTTTTTACCATAATTCGAATTTTAAATCGTTCAAACAGGAAGATAGTAATATTGTTTTAACCTCAATCCTATTCGATAAAAAGAGAACTACACTTTGCTCACGCTTCTTCAAAATTAAACTCAGAACCTTCTATCCGCATATATAACCTAATAATTAAAACTTTAATCCCATTTTTTATACTAATCACCACTTCGAGTTCTAAGAAGGGGGCCGGTTAACCCGCCCAACGTAAAATTTAGGGTCGAAAAAAGTGCCATCAACCCCAAAAAAAGCAGCCCCAACCGCCCACCTAAGGTGAGGGGTTGAGGCTGCTAGCATCGTATCGTAAAAAGCCGTTGTGGCAGCGCCCGTACAGGAGCCTATCCGCCTAGCGGCTAAAGTACTTTACCTTGATAAAGGTGTACACCGGCGGAACCAGCGAAATGCCGATGATGGCAAATACCACCAGCGTAAAGTTTTGCTTGATAACCGGGATGTTGCCAAAAAAGTTACCCGCATAGGTAAACAGGCACACCCAAAGCACGTTTCCGATAAGGCTAAAGCTGAAAAAGCGGACGTACTTCATGTGGCCAACTCCCGCCACAAAAGGCGCAAAGGTGCGGATAATGGGCATAAAGCGGGCAACAATAAGGGTGATGCGCCCGTGCTTCTCGTAAAACGAGTGGGTTTTATCGATATAGCTGCGCTTGATGAGCTTGTAGTCCTTGTGGTAAATCCGATCGCCAATAAAGTGGCCAATCCAGTAGTTGGTGTTGTCGCCCAGCACGGCGGCAAGCAGCAGCATGGGTACCAGCAGGTTTACGTCGATGGGATTCCCGGGCATGGCGGCAATGGCGCCAGCGGCAAACAGCAGCGAGTCGCCCGGAAGAAATGGGGTAACCACCAGCCCCGTTTCGCAAAAGATGATGGCGAAGAGGATCAGGTAGGTCCACGTTTGGTAGTCGGTAACAATCTCTAAAAGATGCTTATCGATGTGCAGAATAAAGTCGATAAGGTGTTGAATAAGCTCTAGCATATGGTTGATATAGCGGGGTTAAACGGTTGCTAACAGGCCGACAGGGGCGCGCGCCAAAGAGGCAGGCCGTATCGGGATGGCCCTAGGGGCAGCGGTGCTGGTGCAAATGGGGGCTTGGCCCTCCGCCTGCTACTCCGCCTTAGGGGTACGTATGTGGTGGGGCATCTCCATCGGAATCACAAACGAGAATTCCACCAGGCCACCCACCACGCCATCCTTATACCAGGGCGTTTGGTAGATGATTTTCTTTACCCCATTCTTTTCGATGGTGTAGGCGTTGGTCTCCTTTTGCTCAATTAGCTTAGCGATGATCTCCTGAGAGCGGGGGTTGTGGCATCCCATCATGTTCTTACCAACCATGCTGCCAAAAACGCTGGCCGCCTTTTCGTTCATGTAAAGAACCTTGCCTTCGGTATCGCTTACGGTAATACTACCATCAATCGAATTAAAGAAATCGAATTCCATCTTTCCATATTTTTTTGATGGGACGAAATTAGTGCTATTTATCACACGTCAACCCAACAAACGGCTTTTTTAAAGGTTATCTCGATATTCATTACTAAATTGCCAGCTCTAAAACTAATTGGAATGTCATCGGAAAAGTTAAAAGAAGAGGCGTTAAGCTATCACGCCCAAGGAAAACCAGGTAAGATAGAGGTAGTTCCGACCAAACCCTACAGCACGCAGCACGACTTGGCGCTGGCCTACTCTCCTGGAGTTGCCGCCCCCTGTTTGGCCATCGAGGAGAATGCTGAGGATGCCTACAAGTACACCGCAAAAGGAAATTTAGTGGCCGTTATCTCCAACGGTACCGCCGTTCTAGGTTTAGGGAACATAGGAGCGCTCGCCAGCAAGCCCGTAATGGAGGGCAAGGGGCTCCTGTTTAAGATATTTGCCGATATTGACGTGTTTGACATTGAGGTAGACCAACCCGATGTGGACAAGTTTGTTGAGGCCGTTAAGGCCATTGCCCCCACCTTTGGGGGGATTAACCTCGAAGATATCAAGGCACCCGAGTGCTTCGAAATCGAAGAGCGCCTAAAGAACGAGCTCAACATCCCCGTAATGCACGACGACCAGCATGGCACGGCCATCATCTCGTCGGCAGCGCTGCTCAACGCGCTCGACATTGCGGGTAAGAAGATCGAGGAGGTACAGCTCGTGGTGAACGGTGCTGGTGCCTCGGCGGTGGCCTCCACCAAGCTCTACATCGAGCTGGGCGTACGCAAGGAGAATATCATCATGTGCGACAGCAAGGGCGCCATCACCACCTCGCGCAAAGGCCTATCGGGCGCAAAGGCCTACTTCGCCACCGATAAGGACGTAACCACCTTAGAGGATGCGCTGGTTGGTGCCGACGTATTCCTTGGGCTATCGGCCGCCGATGTGCTTACCCAAGCAATGGTTCGCTCCATGGCTAAAGATCCAATCATCTTTGCCTTGGCCAACCCCGATCCCGAAATCAGCTACGACCTGGCTAAGGCCTCGCGTCCCGACATCATCTTTGCAACGGGCCGTTCGGACTATCCCAACCAGGTAAACAACGTGCTCGGATTCCCCTACATTTTCCGTGGTGCGCTCGACGTGCGCGCAACCACCATCAACGAGGCCATGAAGGTGGCCGCCGTTAGGGCCCTTGCCGCGCTGGCCAAAGAGCCAGTACCCGATGTGGTATCCATTGCCTACAACGACAACTCGATTGTTTACGGCCGCGAATACCTTATCCCCAAGCCGCTAGATCCTCGCCTTATCTCCACCATATCGGTGGCGGTAGCCAAGGCTGCTATCGAGTCTGGCGTGGCGCGCAGCGTTATTACCGACTGGGAAACCTACTCCTTCGATCTAGAACGCAGAATGGGTTACGACAACCGCCTAACCCGCAGCCTACGCAATAAGGCCAAAAATAACCCTAAGCGCATCGTATTCGCCGAGGGAGGCAACATCAACATCCTACGCGCCGCACAAAACGTGCTTACCGAGAAAATCGGTATCCCCATCCTGTTGGGAAGCAAGGAGAAGATTCGCCAAACCATTAAGGAGAATAACCTGGAGCTTACCGGTGCCGAAATCATCGAATTTTTTGGCGAGGAGGAGCGCGAACGCCGCGAAAGCTACGCCAAGATTTACCACCGCAGGCTAGAGCGCAACGGAATTATCTACTCCGAGGCCATCGAGCGCATGTACACCCGCGACTACTTCGGTACGATGATGGTGGAAGCAGGCGATGCCGATGCCTTTATCTCGGGCTACGCCAAGCGCTACGCCTATACCATTGCCCCTGCGCTAGAGTACTACGGTATGACCAAGCAGGGCAGCAAGCTGGCCGGTATGTACATCGTTATGACCAAGCGCGGCCCTATCTTCTTTGCCGATTCGAGCACCATGAACATGAATCCAACGCCCCAAGATCTGGTAAACACCACGCTTTTGGTGGCCGACGAGGTTCGCTCGTACGGCGTGGAGCCCCGCATTGCGCTACTCTCCAACTCCAACTTTGGAGCCGTTGCAGAAGGTAGCCCTGCCGTTGTACACGAGGCGGTGCAGCTGCTACACGAGCACTATCCCGAGGTAATTGTTGATGGAGAAATGCAGGTTCCATTTGCCCTGAACTCCAAAAAGCGCATGGCGCAGTATCCTTTTAGCAAGCTTAAGGATATGGAGGTAAATACCCTCATATTCCCCAACTTTGCTTCGAGCAACATTGGCTACAAGCTAATGCAAGACCTTGCAGGCTTCGAAGTTATTGGGCCAATCCTACTAGGCATGCCTAAGTCGATCCATGTGGTACCGCTAGATAGCAACGTTCGAGACATCGTTAACATGGCAACCATTGCCGCCGTCGATGCGCAGCGCATTAACCGCTCCGAATCGCTAACCATGAATCCGACGATTTAAGTATAAGCAAAAAATAGAGGGGGCTCCTTTGATGGCAATCGAAGGAGCCTCTTTGCATGTAAAAACATCATCACCCAAATTCCCCTCCGCCTTTTACGTTGCGGCACCCTGCATTAACCGTCTAAGCAACGCTCCATGAAAAAGCACTCCAAAGTCGCTACTGGCAAAATTTAGGGGTAATAAAGCTACTTTATTATAGAACGCTAGCTTCTTTTAGCTGCCAGAAGCAATATAGACGTTTCCTATTCCGCCTAAAAGTTGCATATAATAAAAGCGAATTCTATTTTTGGGGAATTTTGAGAAAACGAGGTAAAAAAAATGAGTTCGAAATTTCCTGAATACAAAGGCTTAGACCTTTCACAAGTCAACAAGGACGTTCTTAAAACGTGGGACAAAGACGATACTTTTAAACAAAGTATCGAAACAAGAGCAGGTCATCCAACATTCGTGTTTTACGAGGGACCACCATCTGCAAACGGAATGCCTGGCATTCACCACGTAATGGCACGTACCATTAAGGACTCATTTTGCCGTTACAAAACTCAAAAAGGCTACCTAGTACACCGTAAAGCAGGCTGGGATACCCACGGGCTACCCGTAGAGCTTGGTGTTGAAAAGATGCTAGGCATCACCAAAGACGACATCGGCAAGTCGATTACCGTAGAAGAGTACAACAACACCTGCCGCAAGGAGGTAATGAAGTACACCGGCGCTTGGCAAGACCTTACCCATAAAATGGGCTACTGGGTGAACATGGAAGATCCATACATCACCTACGACAACCGCTACATCGAAACGCTATGGTACCTGCTTAAGGAACTTCACCAAAAAGGTTTACTATACAAGGGATACACCATACAACCCTACTCGCCTGCTGCGGGTACCGGATTAAGTACCCACGAGCTAAACCAGCCTGGCTGCTACCGCGATGTGAAGGACACCACCGTTGTGGCTCAGTTTAAGGTGGTAAAGAACGATCGCTCGGCCTTCCTTTTCGAAGGAGTTGAAGAGGAGATGTTCTTTATGGCTTGGACTACCACCCCTTGGACCTTACCATCCAACACGGCACTTGCCGTTGGCGAAAAGATCGACTATGTAAGCGTTCGCACCTTTAACCCATACACGGGCATTCCAGTGGTGCTGATTCTTGCAAAGCCGCTATTTGCAAAATATTTCTCCGAAAAAAATAAGGAGCTTAAGCTAGAAGATTACAAAGCTGGCGATAAGAATATCCCATACGTAATTCTTAAAGAGTTTAAGGGGAAAGATATTGAAGGGCTACGCTACGAGCAGCTAATGCCTTACCACCAACCCGAAGATGGCGATGCGTTCCGCGTACTTTGCGGCGACTTCGTATCTACCGAAGATGGTACCGGTATTGTTCACATAGCGCCTAGCTTTGGTGCCGATGACTTCCGCGTAGCGAAGCAAAACGGCATTGGCTCGCTTACCTTGGTAGATAAATCGGGTAAGTTCATCGACGGCTGCGGCGAATTTAGCGGTCGCTACGTGAAAAACGAGTACGACCCTAACTACGTAGAGGGAACCGACTCGGTTGACGTTGACATTGCTGTTAAGCTGAAGGCTGAAAATAAGGCATTCAAGATTGAAAAGTACGAGCACAGCTACCCACACTGCTGGCGTACCGACAAGCCAGTGCTTTACTATCCGCTCGATTCTTGGTTTATCAAAACCACCGCTATCCGCGAAAAGATGATCGAGCTAAACGACACCATCAACTGGAAACCAGCGTCAACAGGAACTGGTCGCTTTGGAAAGTGGCTAGAGAATTTGGTGGACTGGAACCTTTCGCGCTCGCGCTACTGGGGGACCCCGCTACCCGTTTGGGCTAACGAGGACTATAGTGAAATTAAGTGCATCGGATCGGTATCTGAGCTCAAAGCAGAAATTGAAAAGTCTATTGCCGCAGGATTTATGACCAGCAACCCATTTGCTGGCTATACGGATGGCGACTACACTAAAGATAACTACGAGTCGTTTGACCTTCACCGTCCTCATGTGGACAACATTGTACTCGTATCGAGCAAGGGCGAAAAGATGACCCGCGAAACAGACCTTATCGACGTTTGGTTCGACTCTGGAGCCATGCCATACGCGCAGGTTCACTATCCTTTTGCCATCAGCAAGGAGGAGTTCGAAAAGGTTTATCCAGCCGACTTTATTGCCGAAGGGGTAGACCAAACTCGTGGCTGGTTCTTTACGCTTCATGCCATCGCTTCAATGCTATTCGATAGCGTATCGTTTAAAAACGTAATATCGAACGGTCTGGTGCTCGATAAGAACGGAAATAAGATGAGCAAGCGCCTTGGTAATGCCGTTGAACCATTCCAAGTAATTGAGGAGTATGGCTCCGATCCGCTTCGCTGGTACATGGTAACCAACTCGTCGCCTTGGGACAACCTAAAGTTCGATATCGCTGGCGTTGACGAGGTACGTAGAAAGTTCTTCGGAACGCTTTACAACACCTACTCGTTCTTTGCCCTCTACGCCAACGTTGATGGATTTACCTTCAGCGAGGCAGAAGTTCCTGTAGAGGAGCGTCCTGAGATCGACCGTTGGATAATCTCGCTTCTAAACTCGCTTGTAAAAGAGTGCGAAGAGGCATACGATAGCTACGAGGCAACCCGTGCTGGCCGTGCCATCCAAAATTTTGTAACCGAAAACCTATCGAACTGGTACGTTCGCCTAAACCGTAAGCGTTTCTGGGGTGGCGAATACTCGAAAGATAAAATCGCCGCTTACCAAACCCTATACACCTGTTTGGAAACAGTTGCCCAGCTAGGTGCTCCAATTGCTCCATTCTATATGGATAGGCTCTTCACCGACCTTAACGCAATCAGCAAGCGTAACAACGAAAAGAGTGTTCACCTTGCCCGATTCCCCGAGGCTAACGAGCAGCACATCGACAAGAACCTAGAGGAGCAAATGGATATCGCACAGCTAGCCTCTTCGATGGTACTAGCGCTGCGCCGCAAGGTAAACATCAAGGTGCGTCAACCGCTTACCAAAATCATGATTCCGGTGCTCGATGCGCAGCTACAATCTCAAATAGAGGCGGTAGAGCAGCTTATTCTTGGCGAAGTAAACGTAAAAGAGCTGGAGTATCTGCACGAAACAACCGGGATCCTTGTTAAGAAGATAAAGCCAAACTTTAAGACACTAGGTCCACGCTACGGCAAGCAGATGAAGGAAATTTCGGCTGCAGTAGGAGCGTTTACCCAAGAGGATATTGCCCAAATTGAACGTGAGCAAAAGTATACCCTTAACCTAGCCTCAGGCGTGGTTGAGATGACCATCGAGGACGTGGAAATCACCTCTGAGGATATTCCAGGATGGCTGGTAGCATCGGAAGGTAAGCTAACTATTGCGCTGGATATCACCATTACCGACGAGTTACGTCAGGAAGGTATTGCCCGCGAGCTAATCAACCGTATTCAAAATATCCGTAAGGATAGCAACTTCGACGTAACCGACAAGGTGGTTATCACCCTTCAAAAGCATGCGGAGATTGATGCCGCAATTGCCAACTTTAAGGATTATATCGCTGGACAAACCTTGGCTACAGATATAATTCTAGCAGAAACTGTAAACAATGGAGTAGAAATCGATTTGGATAACGAACTTATTCTAAAAATCGATGTTCAAAAAGCCATAGTATAACTAATAATTTACTAACTTTAGCTAAAACTTAAGCGTATGTCAGAAAAGGAAAGAACACGCTACTCGGATGAGGAGCTAGCCGAATTTAAAGAGTTAATCCTAGAGAAGCTCGAAAAGGCTAAACGGGACTATGACTTGCTTAAGTCGGCTATCAACTACAGCGAAAGCAACGACACGCAAGATACCTCGCCAACCTTTAAAACGTTGGAGGAAGGAGCGGCAACTCTTTCGAAGGAAGAATCTGGAAGGTTGGCTCAACGCCAGTCTAAGTTTATCCAGCATCTTGAGGCTGCCCTTATTCGTATCGAGAATAAATCTTACGGAATATGTCGTGAAACGGGAAAGTTGATTCCGAAGGAACGCCTAAGGGCTGTTCCACACGCCACTTTAAGCATTGAGGCTAAAGGAAAGTAATCGAATAAGCTCATCCGAAAAGCAAAAGAGGCAGCCAAGGCTGCCTCTTTTTTATTTCTTCTAATCAAGTTGAAAGTGCCTACTTTCAACCCCATTATTTTGTAACAGTTGCTTTAATTCGTTGGCTTTCTTAATAAAGGTTTTACCATCGCCAGAGTCATAATCATTTGCAATTAGGCCCTCAGCCTGTTTAATAACCTCATCTGGCTGATCAGTTAAATAGTAAATTTGAGCCAAGTTAAAAAATGAAGCGTAACGCATCTTCTTATGCTTCTTGTTGTCCTCTGTGTAACGTGCTTTCACATCCTCTAAGTAGCTAATTAATGGCTTAGCCAAATCACGAGCTTCGCCAACACCTCCATCAGCTGTCATTTTTTCAATAATAGCTTTTACCTGAGCAAAGTTATCAGAGTGCGCCTTAAATTCAGGATGTTTTTCCGAACCTAAATACCAGAATAACATATTATCAGAATATGCTTTATAACCAAACAACTCATTAGCGGTTGCATTTACTTCCTTATTATCGTTGGCTATAAACTGAACTGTCAACTTATCAACAAGCATATCCTTATTCAATTTAATATAAGTAGCAGCTTCTTTATATTCCTTGTAATCTTGGCTTTGGTAAACTTTTTCACTAGATGAAGAATTGAGTGGTTGCACAAAAATCTCCGTTCCAGACTTATCCAAGAATTGAACAGAACTTTGCAGACGATACTTCATTATACCCGCATAGGTATAATATACCTTAGTTACATTCCCATCCTTATCCTTATCTTCATGCTTAATTTCCAAAACGTTAATTTCAGAAACATTGATAGGCGAAAAAGAATAGACAACTTTCAAACCAGCATCTGCATCAACTTTCTTAAGCCCTTCAATTTTTATTGCATTTTGCTCGTATTCGCTCCTGCTATAAGCAGCGCTAACGACATCGCTAAAGTTGGCTTTTACAGAAAACGTGCGTTGATCTTTGGGTAGCGGTTTCTTAGCAAGCGATCGATAGTTAAACTTTGCATGAAATCTGTCTAAATCAACCGATTGAGAAAACACGGACATGCTAATAGATATTAGCATTGAGAAAAAGAGTATTTTTTTCATTAATTAAAATATATAGTTAAACGTTTTTTAGATTTATTTGGGAGCAGCATAAAACGCCTTAAAAGTACCTGAAGCGCGATACTGCTGAGTTGCTTTTCCATTTTTAGCAAAAACACCTTCAAAAGACCCTTTAATAACATTACTCTCGAAAAGAGTAGTAGTAATTACACCCGAAACAGAAGTATAGTAGTCACTCCCTATGGAGAAAGAAACACGATTCCAGTAACCCATTGTATAATCTCCTATTTTTTCCCCATCTAGAACGATATCAAGATCCATACCGCTATTGATGTTATTTGAGATACTAAACAAATTGTTAGTTGAAACAAATCTCATGTCTTCAAAAGAATAGGAAGATTGATCAACATAAACCTTCGCACAATTATCAACAGACAAATCTTTTCCACATCCAACCGAGCATAGAATAGCTGCAAAAAGAAGCCCTCGCATCAATGATTTCATAATTAAGATATAGTTTTATTCACAATTGCTGCAAATTTAATTGTTTTTAATACAAAATCTAACTTATTAAATAAAAATGTATCTATAAAGAAATAAAAAAAGGGACGCTCCCAATATGGGTTACGTCCCTTCCGTTGTTTTTCAAAACCTATTTTTACAAACTGCTAAATTGGCTTAATCCAGTAGGTGTAGCTGTAGCTCTTAAACTTAAGCTGATACTGATCCAAAGGCCATGAACCCCAGCTGTCAATTCCTTGTACCCCCATTTGCTCAAAATCGACATTAAAGTTGATAAATGGGGCTGGCTGAAGCTCACCCGAATGGTACTGCTTCTTATCCATTTCAGGGTCTAGGTCGTCTACAGAGTAAGGAAGAGCGCCAACATTAAGCAAGGTTTCCCCTTCTATTTTGATTCCTTTTCCCTTGGCATTAGTCATCGTCAACCAGCGAACATCAGACTTATTTCCACTCTCCTGAGGACGGGCATAAGGGAAGTAGGAATCCTTCACATTCTCCTTGTAAATACCGACTATTGCCGATGCCTTTCTATCCCAGTAGCTCTCCCATGGACCACGTCCATACCAGCTTATATTGCTATACGCTTTATTTAAGCTCATCGCATTTCCAACACGAAGCATTCCCTTATAGGCTCCCTTAATGGCATTAAAGGAGTTTTTAACCTTTACATTTCCCTTCGTATCAATGGTAAACACCTGCTCGGTGCTAGCATCGCCATTTAAAATACTTTTTGTGATACTCACTACTACCGTACCGTTTCCGTTATCCTTTACAGTAGCGGCAGTAACCTTTCCTCCATCGTAAGCGTTACGCCACATACGGAAGTTTCTATTAAAACCAGCTCCCATATCATTATCGGTTGGAGCGCGCCAGAAGTTTGGCTTTGGACCATCTCCAATAACAGTTTCCTTACCTACTTTGTAAGAAACCAGTACGCCTGTTTCAAAGTTGAAGTTAACTTCGAAAGATCCACCGCTAACGGCAATATTTTTCCCGTTCTCCACAATGGTTAGCTTACCTTTGACAGGAGCAACATCCACCTGAGGAGCCTTTGCTTGAAGTACCAACTGCTCGTAGGTTTGCTCATAGCCTGCTGGCAAAAATGGCTCCTCCTTTTTTAATACATAGCTGATGTTTAAGAAGTACTCCTTATCAGACCTCAACTTTGTATTAAAAGGAATGGTGATATTTTTAGATGTTTGAGGAGCGGTATTAATATCAGCAATAATTCCCTTCTCCTTTACAACCCCATCTTCTAGAATACTCCAGTTTAGCTGAAAGTTAGAGAGGTCGCGGAAGAAGTAGCCGTTGGTTACCATAATCTTCCCTGATTTAGGATCGTCTGATTTTGTTTTGATATGCTCGTATACCTTTTTTACCTCGCGAGCCATTGGCGTATAGCCCCTATCCCCTGTTACAACCCCTTTTACGCAGAAGTTATTATCAGAAAAATGCTCGTTAACGGGTCCTTCTAGAGGAAAATCACCTCCGTAAGCAAGTATTCGCTTCCCATTTTTCACCGTGTCAATCCCCTGGTCTATCCATTCCCAGATAAATCCGCCCTGCAACGAAGAATAGCGCTCAATAACATCCCAGTACTCCTTAAAGTTACCAAGGCTATTCCCCATTATGTGGGCATACTCCGACATAATCAACGGACGTGTTGGATTTTCTTTCGAATATTGAACCATCCAGTTAGGATCGGGATATTGAGGACAAATAATATCGGTATTATAGTCATCCTCGGCACGCTCGTACTGAACAGGACGACTATCGTTAGCCTTTAACCAGTCGTAACCTGCATAGAAGTTACAGCCATTGCCAGCTTCGTTACCCAACGACCAAAAAAGAACGCATGTACGGTTCTTATCGCGCTCGTACATCCGAAGAATACGCTGCATGTGCGGATTGTACCAAGCCTTATCGTTACCAAGCGTGTACTCCAGATCGTAGTAACGACCATGCGATTCGATGTTGGCCTCATCAATCACATAAATGCCATACTCGTCGCATAAGTCAAAAAAGTAAGGATCGGGAGGATAGTGAGAGCAACGAACAGCATTCACATTAAGCTTTTTCATCATCTCGATATCCTTGCGCATCTCGTCGTGAGTTAGGGTATGCCCATTACGAAGACTTACCTCGTGGCGGTTAACCCCTTTAAAAAATACTCGCTTCCCGTTAACAAGCACATCAACACCCTTAACCTCTATTGTTCTAAATCCAATACGCTGAGGGATTACCTCCTGCACCTCTCCTTTTTCATTCTCTAGCGTAATGTAAAGCGTATATAGGTTAGGGATCTCTGCCGACCATGGTTTCACATTTGGAATAGTTCCCGATACCGAAACCATTTTATGGTACTGACCCAGCACCTCGCTCTTATTTGTCCGCTGGCGAAATACCTCCTTCCCATCTGCATCTACAATTCGTGCCGATACAAAAAACGGCTGAGGCTTACTATGAAGCGTATTCTTATCAACTACGTAGCTTGCAACATTGGCATCGAGCTTAAAAGCCCCATCTGTATAGCCATTGGTAAGCTCAGACTTCAGCTTAAAGTCGCGAATAGCAACCTGAGGAGTAGCAAATAGGTACACCTCCCTTTCGATACCCGAGATACGGAACATATCTTGGCACTCGAGATACGAGCCATCGCTCCATCGGTACACCTGAAGGGCTACGAGATTCTTACCAGGCTTTACCCATTTGGTTATATCAAATTCGGCTGCCAGCTTGCTATCCTCGCTGTAGCCAACCTTTTTCCCATTTACGTAGATAAAAAAGGCAGACTTAACCGCACCTAAATGGATAAACACCTGCTGATCTTTCCATCCCTCGGGAAGTTCAAAAGTCTTACGATAGGAACCTACTGGATTATAATTTTCGGGAATATCAAACGGAGGATCTAACCGTCCCCCCATCTTTGCCTTCCCGGTAAACTCGTAGGCATGGTTGGTATAAATTGGAATTCCATAGCCATTAACCTCCCAGTTGGCTGGTACCTTAAAGTTATCCCATTTCGAATCATCGAAATCAGGAAGGTAAAAATCCTTAGGACGATCATTAGGGTTCTTTACCCAGCAAAATTTCCAGCTGCCGTTTAGCGAAAGAAATCGGGAAGAGCTCTCCTTCTTTAGATTTTTTGCCAGCATTTCGTTTTCGAAAGCAAAGCTCGAGGCTCTCATAGGTTGCCTATTCACTTCAACAACTTGCGGAGTCTGCAGCTCAGCAGGTATTGACTGAGCACCTGCCCCCCCGGCAAAGCAACATAACAGCGCTACTAGTAAGTGTCTTCTCATGGTTGGTAGTTTAGATTAAGATGCGCTAAAGATATACGAAAAAGCAACTGAGAATGGCTACATCCTTAAAAAACAACAGCCTACTGGTCTGCAAAACGCCATATATTTGTCACTTTTAGCTATTTATTTTCGTTAAACCGAAAATTGCACAGCCAAAATAGAACATATTTGTAACCGTTATACACAACCTCTATTTTAAACCACAAAAATCAAGAACCAATGTATTCGGTAAAGAAAGTAGCACAACACATCAGGCGGGTAACCACCCTCATTGCCTTGCTAGGGCTCTGTTTAAGCAGTATGGCGCAAACTAACAAGAAGACTTCCTCTAAAGAACTTTCTCTAAAAGTTCTTCAATTCAATATATGGCAAGAGGGAACCATCGTTGCAGGTGGTTTTGACGCCATTATTGACGAAATAATCCGCACCAAGGCAGATCTCATTACGCTAAGCGAGGTTCGAAACTACAACGGAACCAGCCTAGACAAACGGCTGGTAGAGGCGCTAAAAGCTAAAGGTTACACCTTTTACTCAGAGCGAAGCGAAGACTCTGGAATTCTCTCTCGATATCCCATAGTACAGCAATGGGCCTTTTTCCCTGTTAAGGACGACCGAGGCTCCATCACCAAAGCGCTTATTGATGTAAAGGGAACAATGGTAGCCCTCTATAGCGCGCATCTCGACTACAGAAACTGCAGCCTATACCTTCCCCGAGGATACGACGGCTCCACTTGGGACGAACTCCCAGCACCAATAACCAATACTGCTACAATAGCAGAAGATAACCTAAAGTCGCAGCGCGACGAAGCCATTGACGCCTTCATTGCCGATGCAAAGATCGAAAGATCAAAGGGAAGAATCGTAATGCTTGGGGGTGACTTTAACGAACCCTCCCATCAGGATTGGGTGGAAGCAACCAAAAACCTATACGATCATCGCGGAGTGGTTATGCCGTGGAGAAACACGCTCGAACTCTCGAAAAATGGCTTTGTGGATGCCTTTAGAAAGCAATATCCCAATCCGCTAACCCATCCGGGCTTCACCTTCCCTGCCGACAATCCTGCTGTGGCCATTCAAAAACTTGCCTGGTCGCCTAAAGCAGACGATAGAGATCGAATAGACTTTATTTTTTACCACCCCGACTCCCGATTAAGGCTAAAGGGAGTAACGATTGTAGGACCCAAAGGATCAGTTGCCAAAAATCAGCGAATCGTCGAAACGTCAGAGGATGTTTTTGATATTCCCGCAGGCGTATGGCCAACCGACCATAAAGCGGGACTTGCCTCTTTTCGCTTAACTACGAGGTAAAATTTATCAGCAATAAAAACCGCAGGGGAATACGATTATTCCCCTGCTTTCTGCTCCTTTTCTAGACATAACACAACCTGCTTCCGAATCCATTAAGACAACGTCTACAACTTCTCCGTCCCTATCAGGTAAGTAGCCTTCAAAAAAATGAAACAACAGCATCCTTTCTCCTACTTAAAAGCTCATCAACGCTGATTACTATTGTGAAAAGTGTAGGAGCAACCACCTAGAACATACAGCTAACGAACAGCGTTAAAAAAGAAAGATTTCCTCAAAAAGTTTTGCCCTTTTATACAATAGTGTAGCTTTGTTCCTTTAATAAAACCGCACTATGCAACGAAAAATAATGGTTGCTGCGCTAGCTTGTATCACCTCCTTTGCCTCAGCACAGCGAGGCGAAAAGGCAATCAACCCGCAGCAAATGGTTAAGGATATCCTTACCCTCTCAGCCGACTCGCTACAGGGGCGCGAACCCTGCACCATTGGCGAGACACGCACCATCGCGTACCTAAAATCGCGAATGAAGGAAATTGGGCTTTTGCCTGCCTTTGGAAAAAGCTACACGCAGGCAGTTCCGCTAGTTTCCATACGCAGCCTACTCCCCAATACCGTTAAGGTTAGCACCAAGGGTGGCGAATTTTCGCTTCGTGCTGGTCTAGACTACACCGCTTGGAGTCCTACTAAAAAGCATTCGATCAACCTAAAGAACTCTCCGCTTATATTTGTTGGATTTGGCGTAAATGCACCCGAAAGCCAATGGAACGACTTTAAAAAGATGGACGTAAAAGGGAAAACGATTGTCGTGCTGGTAAACGATCCCGGATTCTACAACCACGATACCACCCTCTTTAAAGGAAAGGCGATGACCTACTACGGCCGCTGGCGCTACAAGTTTGAGGAGGCAGAAAGAAGAGGTGCTGCAGCCTGCCTAATCATTCACAACGAATCTGGCGCAGGCTATCCTTGGAGCGTTGTAGATAAGCACACAAACGGTACAGAATTTTACATAGACGAGCCCACCTTGGCAAAACGCCAATGCATGGTTAACGGCTGGATTACAGAGCAAGCTGCCAATGAGCTGCTAGCTCAAGCCGGCTACCAGCTTTCGCAGTTAAAGGATGCCGCCGCTAAGCGTAGCTTCTCTCCCATCGATCTTAAATCGACAATCTCAATCAGCATCAAAAATGAGTTTAAGCGATGTAAATCGATGAACGTAGCGGGCTACATAAAGGGACGCAAATACCCCAACGAGGTTATTGTATACACTGGACACTGGGATCACCTTGGCATTACCACCCCTATTGAAGGAGACTCTATCTGCCACGGAGCATCAGACAACGCCTCTGCCATATCTTGGATGTTTGGAATTGCAAAGGCATTTAAAACTGGTCCCGCACCCGAACGCTCTATTCTTTTTCTGTCGCCTACAGCCGAAGAATCTGGCTTACTAGGTAGCGAATACTACGTTAAGCACCCTCGGTTCCCAATGAGCAAAACCGTTGCCATCTTCAATACCGATGTCTTCGTTTTTCTTGGCAAGTTTAAGGATGTTACGGTTACAGGACTTGGTCACTCTCAGCTCGACGAAATGCTAACCGAAGCTGCCGCCACGCAAGGACGCTACGTAACGGCCGATCCAACCCCCGAAAACGGGATGTTTTACCGTTCGGACCAACAGCCATTCCTTAAAGCTGGCGTACCAGCCCTATTTGCCAAAGGATACGTCGAGGCAATCGACCTAGGAAAGGAAAATACCGCGCTAACCAACGCTGAATACTGGAAAACAGTATACCACAAGCCTACCGATCGGTTTATTGTGGGAAGAAGCAAAATCGACGGCGTTTATGAGGATGCCATCCTTTTCTACCGTCTGGGAAATAAGCTGGCGAATAGCCGTATTTTTCCAAAATGGAAGGCTGGCTCGGAGTTTTATCGAAAGAGATAATGATAGAGCTTCCATAAATAAAAGAGGATGTCTTTTTAGACATCCTCTTTCTATTTTATAATCTAGCAAATACTAGAAGATGTAACGGATACCAATTTGACCTCTCCAACGAGAAAAGAAATCATGTTGGGTATAAGTCTGGTTAGTTTTAAATGCAGTTGGATTAAACTGGAATACAGGTTTAGTATAATCTGGTGTTGATCCTCCTGTTGTAGTCGGTCTAAATCCTACGAAACTAATCGTTGGTACATTATAGTTGGTAACATAAGATACTCCCCAGTCTTTATTTAGCATATTTGCAAAGTTAAGAACGTCAAAAGTAACCTGAATGGTTTGCTTTTTTTGGGCAATTGTGAAGTAGAAATCTTGAGCAAGATGCAAATCGATTCTATTTTCCCAAGGAGTACGCGCTCCATTTCTTTCAGCATACTTACCTCTATTGTTTTTGGTGTAATCATCAGTTGCCAAAAACTTCTTATAAGCATCTACCATTGCATCAACAGTAACACTAGTACCTATCGCTTGGAACTGATTATTCGCCTTCATCGCATCGATTTCAGCATCTGTAGGGATATACATCTGATCGTTCCCTGTTTGGAAGTCTCCGTTGATACTTGCATTTGCACGAACTACTCCAGAAACGTTGCTTGAGTAGCCGTAGTTTAATGAGTAAGGATTTCCTGAAAAACCTGTATAGAATAATGAAACTGTAGTTGATGTTATTTTACCCCAGTTGTGGGTATAACCAACACTTGCAATTACCCTATTACGCACATCAAATTGAGAATAGCTCAACTCTGGACTATTCGATTTGGTGTATACATAGTTATATTTCCAGTTTGACAATGCCTGACTTGATGTTCCGTCGTTTACCGATTTAGATTTTCCGTAGGTGTAAGCAACCATAGTATTCAAACCGAAGTTGAATTTTTTAGATAGCTGACCTGAAATTGTATACGAATAGCCCTTGTTTGTATTATCAAGCAAGATAATATCTGTAAAGTTAGAGATAGACGAAGGATACGCTTGAGTATAGAGCACACGTTCGCTTAAACCACCTTCTTTAATAGTAGTAGAAGTTTCGGTATACTTAATATTTTTATAGAGAATATTATTCAAAGTCTTTGAATACAATACATCTCCAGTAAATTGAATGTCATAAGGTAGCTTTTGGTCAACACCTAAGCTTAATCTAAATACCTGTGGATAGCGGAAATCTCTACTAGTAACATCAACTTCTGAAGATTTAAATTTTGGATCTGTCAAAGCTGCTGCTGGATAATACTGCTGCTCTGCATCGCTATTAAATGCGAAATCAGAAGGAAATGGGCTAGATCCACCGTAGCTAACACGAACGTATTCGTTTCCTGTATTCGAGAATTGATTTGACACCCATACAAATGGAACTCTTCCGGTAAATACGCCTGCACCACCTCTAACCTGAGTCGTCTTGTCACTGAATACATCCCAATTAAATCCAAATCGAGGAGACCATAAAACTCTTGACTTTGGTAACTTATTAGTGCTAACACCATTGGCAACAGCAACGCTAAGCGTGTCAAAGCGGGCGTTCAAAGATGGTTTATCCATAAATATTGGAATATCAGCACGAACACCTAGCGTTAACTTTAAGTTATCATAAGGCTTAAATTCATCTTGTGCGTAAAAGCCCAGCTGCATTGCGGTGAAAGTTGGTCCCCAACTTTTATCACCATTTGTAGTATTAGGATCTGCAAATGAGTAGTTGTAACTCTTCGCCTTAAGGTTTACAAAATCATTAAATGTTGAAAACACATACGATCCAGTGTTATCTCTTATGAATATATTCTTGAACTTATACAGCTCGTTATGCGTACCTATAGTAAAGGTATGCTTTCCTAAGAAAACATTAAAGTTATCCGTTAGGGTATAAATATCCTGATTTAAAGAGTTGGCGGTAGAAAATGGCTCAGAACCTGCATAAAACTTTAACCCATCTCCTGATGTATAATTTTCAATGGTAATATTTGGAATTCGACCGCCCATCCCAACTCGTGAATCTCTAATTCGCGTATACCCAAATCGAAATTCGTTCGATAAAATAGGGTTGAATCTAGAGTTTAATTCCGCAACCAAACCATGGGTTTTATTATTAAACTTATATCCACCATTATTGAAAGTCAAACTCTTGTCGCTTCTACTTAGCTTATCATCAAATGCATCAACATAGTTGTACCTTAAAACAAGCTTATGCTTTTCAGAAATGTTGTAATCTAAACGAGTAAACAGTTTTTTTGATTCGGTATTAGTATTGAAAGAAGAATAACCTCCATGGCCCATAATTCCCTTTTTCTCTAATTCTTCAAGAACAGACTGTGCCTGTGCCTTCGAAATTAATGATCCACCATCAATGTTAAACGATGAAGGAACCGACTTTTTTGAAAATTCACCATTAACAAATAAGAAAAGCTTATTCTTAATTATTGGACCGCCAATGCTTACACCGTAGGTTTTGTCATCGTAGTTACCAACTTTCACATCTTTCTTTTGAGCAACACTATACTTACCTACAAGAGACTCGTTGTTTCCAAGAATATAGGCAGTTCCCTTTATCATATTAGTTCCGCCTTTAGTAATTGCATTAATACCTCCTCCTGTAAATCCACTTTGACGAACATCAAATGGAGCAACAACGATGCTTATCTCTTCAATTGCATCTACTGAAATAGGGGTAGTTCCGGCCTGTCCTCCATTAGTTCCTGAACTTGAAAGACCAAAAACGTCATTATTAACAGTTCCGTCAATTTGGAAATTGTTATAGCGATTGTTAGTACCTGCTATTGAAATTCCGTTATTTGATGTAGATACCTGAGGAGAAAGTTTAGCAAAATCCGCAACTGAACGAGAAATAGTAGGCATCGAGGTCATGTCCTTAGTGGAAACATTAGTAGACGCTCCTGTTCTTGACGAATTAAATACCTTATTCAGTGTTCCTGTGATTACTACCTCTTGAATTTTGACATCCTTATCGGATAAACTTGCATTAACCTGCACATTTTCGCCTAATTCTGCTTGAATGTCATTTTTTTGAAATTCGCTAAAACCAACAAAAGTTACGGTCAACAAGTAAGGGCCACCCGACTTAACGTTTGGCACAAAATAAGCCCCATTGGCGTTGGTAACTGTACCATACTTGGTTCCTGTTGGAAGGTGAGTAAACTGAACTGTTGCTCCTGGAAGGGAAACTCCTTTCGCATCATAAATTTTCCCATTAAAGGCTGACGTAGTGGCCCCCTGCCCAAAGGCAAACGTCGTGATCATCGCGACTGCTAAGGTAAGCAGTAGCCTTTTGATTGAAATTCTCATGTTATGAACCGTTTAAATTAACTTATGTTTCCTTTGCAAAAATATCGGTAAATACTGCCCTAAAAGGCAGCCTGACATTAACGTTGCATTAAGTTTAAGCTACTCCCTGTGGATAACACGAATACAAATAGTGCTAGAGATTGTAAATTTATGTTAATCTCCAGATAAAAACAAGAATTTTCTTCGCTTTAACACGAAATTTTCTCTATTTCATTCCCCCAAGAATACTTTCGGTAGCACCAACTTTTGATAAAACATATAATTTAGCCTGTTCTGAACTAGTTTTCAACACGTTCTCATCAATCACTAAGTCGTTAAACTTTTCCCTTAACTGTTCATAGCTTTCTATCGAGAAAGCGGCTTTATCTTCAATTAAATCCTTTGCCTCTTGAAATTTATGGTAGTTTGGTCCAAACAGAATAGGCATGCCAAAAGTGGCTGCTTCGAGCGTATTGTGAATTCCAACACCAAAACCACCACCTATGTAGGCGATTTTTCCGTAGTGGTACACCGAAGACAGAATTCCAATGGTATCAACCAGCAGCACTTGAGCGTCTGCTGCCTTTTCTGCTGACGTTTGGGTATAGCGCTCTACTTTTACCCCTTCGAGCTTAGCCAGTATATCCTGGATGTGGCTCTCGCCAATCTCGTGGGGCGCAATCACCATCTTTAACGAGGGATTCTCGGCCACGTACTTTGCCAAAATGGTCTCATCGTCGGGCCAAGTACTCCCAGCAACAATAGTAAAGTGCCCGTTGGCAAAGCTTTCTACAATAGGAAGCTCCTTTACGCCCTTTGCAATGGCGGCAACCCTATCAAAGCGGGTATCTCCCGAGATGGTAACGTTGGTAACGTTGATCGACTTCAGCAAATCGCACGACTGCTGGTTTTGCACAAATATCTGGCGGTACGTTTTAAGTATCCGACGAAACATTCCGCCATACCACTTGAAAAATATTTGGTTGGGACGAAAGATGGCCGATATAACGTAGGTAGGTATGCTGTTTTTGTGGAGGGCTTGAAGGTAGTGGTACCAGAACTCGTACTTGACAAAGATGGCTGCTTGGGGACGAACGATGCTGATGAAGCGCTTAGCGTTGAAGTAGGTGTCTAAAGGAAGGTAGTAAACAAAATCGGCACCGTCGTAATTTTTTCGAACCTCGTAGCCCGATGGGGAGAAGAATGTCAGAAGAATTTTTACCGAAGGATGCTCCTTCTTGTAGGCCTCTATCACCGGACGCCCCTGCTCGAACTCCCCTAACGACGCACAATGAAACCAAACGATACTGGCGTCGGCAGGAATATCCTCCCTCAATCGCATAAACAACCTTCGCCTACCATCTATCCACTTCTTGGCCTTACCATTGGATGCCGAGGCGATCAATACCAAAATGTAATAAATTCGCAGCAGCAGGTTGTAAATTACAATCATTTGTCAAGCATAAATTGATGGCGCAAAAGTAGCATTCTGATTTAACAAACACAAATTTAACACTTCGCGTTTCTAGCGCTCAGAAGCATGACATTATCAAATGATTACATTTGCACCAAAAAAAGTGTAGCTACAACATAAGCGTAGATTGTCATGAATGGAAGTCCAGAACTTTATAAGATTTTAGAGCTGCTAAACATCGGCTTTGAGTATCACGAGCACCCCGAGGCACCAACCATCGAAATTGCCATGCAGTACTGGGATGGCCTTGACTCCACCCACTGTAAAAACCTCTTCTTCCGAAACCACAAAGGAAACAAGCACTACCTCGTTTTGCTGGAGTGCTCGCAGGCGCTGGATATTCACGATTTGGAAAAGCGCCTGAAGCAGGGAAAAATAAGCTTCGCGTCGCCAGAAAGAATGGCTAAATACCTCGGCGTAAAACCCGGATCGGTAACGCCATTCGGTCTTATCAACGATAAGGATAGGCACGTGCACGTCTTTATCGACCAGAACCTACAGAACGCCGAAAGGCTCAGCTTTCATCCTCTTGTAAATACCGCTTCGCTCATCATTAAAAAAGACGATCTGGTTCGTTTTTTGGAGCACCAAGGAAATTCCTACGAGTTTATAGAGATGTACTAGGCTACCTAGCAAACGCTAGTCCATCCAGCTTACGCCACGCTCCCCGAGTAAAATCGGGGATTTTTACTGGTACCGATCCCAGCAGCACCGACTGGCGCGTTAGCTCCACCATGCACGACCACTCGGCGGCATCGTACACGTCCATATCAAGCGGCAGCCCATTTCGGAGACAGTGAATTAGGCGGTAATCCATTATAAAATCCATCCCGCCATGCGCACCTACCCTGACGGCCTGCTCGCCCAGCTCCCCATAAAAAGGATGATCGTACTTTTGTAGAAACTTTTCCATTTCCGAATCGGGTAGATAGGTACAGGACGCCTCCTCCAGCGCAATACCCGGTGCTGCACGCCTATCGGCAAAGCCTTTTGTTCCGCTAACCAGGTAGCTCCGCGAGTAGGGACGCGGGCTGCTAATGTCGTGCTGCAGCACAATTGTCTTACCTTGGTTTGTACGTATTATGGAGGTGTTCATATTACCCAAAACCGCTTCCCCCTTCTCAAATGTGGCTGCACTTGGGGCGCAAAACTGTCCGCTAGACATGGATACGAGCATCTCCAGCCTATCGCCACGATGAATATTCAGGATTTGGCACAGCGGTCCCAAACCATGAGTTGGATATGGGTTTCCGTGCATTTTCCAAGTAGCCAAATAGTCGGGTTTGGTCTCAAAATCTAAGCCTCGGAGGTCGTGGATGTAAGCTCCCTCGCAATGAACAACCTCGCCAAGCACGTTTTGCTGCACCATGTTGAGCACCGCCAGCTCAAACCTGCCGTAGCAGCAGTTTTCGAGCATAAGGCAGTGCCTTCTGGTAAGCTCTGCAGCATCAACAAGCGCCCAGCAGTCGGCCACGGTAAGCGCGGCAGGAACTTCGAGCGCCACGTGCTTTCCCTGCTGCATGGCATAAACGGCAATAGGGGTATGGAGCAGCCAGTGCGTGCAAACGTAAACCAAATCGACATCCGTACGCTCGCATACCGCCTTCCAATCATCGGGCTGACTGTAGGTGCAAGCGGCCGGAAGGCCATGCTCGCTAAGTAGGTTGACCGCAAAAGCCAAGTTGGACTGATTAACATCGCACACGGCTACCACCTGCACGTTGGGAATATGCAAGTAGTGGTTAAACGATTCCTTTCCCCTTTTTCCTAGCCCAATAAAGGCAATTCTAACCGTCTCAATGGGTTCGCACGCCAGCTTAATCACATCGTGTTGATGGACGCTGCGCGCTGGCTCTGGGAATTCAAACATTTTATCTGAGTTCGTTGCTAGCTAATGGTTACTTACAATACCTGATGTAGAGGTGCCAACAAAATAAAAGAATATAGGCCGAAGCGGCGCTTCAAGTGAGCTAATTTAGCCCAAACAAAAAGCGTATATTGCGGGGCAAGTCATCCAAAACATTTAATAACACATAAAAGCCCTCGTTCAATCACCATTTCTCATCTTTTCATTTATCTTTGCTAAAGTCAAATGGTTGAGAAACCATATTTGAAAAGGTTGTAAGGCAGGCTATTCTATTTGCTGCCAATAGGGAAACGGTTGTGAAGTAAATCAAACTAGTTATTCACACCTATGAGCAAAATTTACAGCGTAATTGCAGGAACTGGGAGCTATATCCCATCCAATCGCGTGGCAAACGAAGATTTTATTGGCAACTCCTTCTACGGAAGTGACGGGAAGTTACTTGATAGTTCGAATCGCAATATTATCGACAAGTTTTTAGAGATTACGACCATCGAAGAGCGCAGGTACGTAACCGATAACCTCAAGGCATCGGATATTGCCCACCTAGCCGCGCTTGATGCCATCGAGTCGTCGGGAGTAGACCGAGAAACGCTCGACTACATTATTGTAGCCCACAACTTTGGTGATGTGGCCGCTGGCAGTAATCGGGTTGATATGGTACCAAGTCTTGGCGCCCGCGTAAAGCACCTCCTTAAAATAAAAAATCCAAATACGGTTGCCTACGATATCATCTTTGGATGTCCAGGCTGGGTTCAAGCGGTCATACAAGCCGACTACTTCATCAAATCGGGCGACGCCAAGCGCGTGCTTGTTGTTGGCGTAGATGTGCTATCGCGCGTTAGCGATCCGCACGATAGGGATAGCATGCTGTATGCCGATGGCGCTGGAGCCACCATCTTTGAGGGAAAAGAAAGCGATACTCCTATCGGAATTCTTGCCCACAAAACCCGCACCGATTCGCTCCTCTACTCGCAGATGCTACATGTTGGCCCATCGTACAATCCCGAGCTAAAGGAAGGAGGCGATACGTTTATAAAAATGAATGGCCGTCGCCTGTACCAGTACGCCCTAGATACGGTTCCGACAACCGTAAAGGAGTGCATCGAAAAGAGCAACACCCCATTTAGCGACATTAAGAAGGTGCTCATACACCAGGCCAATGGAAAGATGGACGATGCGATCCTTAAAAGGCTTTTCACCCTGTACGGAATTGATGAGGTTCCCGAAGATATAATGCCGATGACCATTGCCAAGCTCGGCAACTCGTCGGTTGCCACCGTACCAACGCTACTCGACCTTATCCTGAAATCGAGAATGGAGGGACATGCCATCGAAAAGGGCGATACCGTTGTTCTAGCTTCGGTTGGAGCCGGAATGAGCATCAACGCGGTGGTTTACAAAATGTAAAAAAGAAAGCCTGCGGCACCATCTCTACCAATGGCCGCCGCAAGTGTACCATAAAGCAGCAAAAGGGGTTCGACGAACCCCTTTTTTGTTTAATTTTGGTTTGAAAATGACCCTACTGGCCATCTAACAGCAAAATAATGGAGCTAACAGAACAGCAGCTAACGCTTTTTACCTCATACAATACCACATCGGCCGATACCGACATGGAGTCGCGCCTACGGTTGGGCGGTATTGTCAACTTTTTGATCCAATCGGCCATATCGTCGGCCGATAACCTCGGTTTTGGCTTTAGCAACCTGCGCGAGCTGCAGCTCTTTTGGGTGCTGCGCAACCTTACCGTCGAAATTTACCGCCCCATAAAGTGGAGCGAGGTGGTAGAGGTGGAAACTTGGCCCAAAAACATAGAGGGAGTACTCTACCTCCGCGATTTTGTGGTACGCGACTCGGAAAAACAGGTGGTAGCAAGAGCAACCTCCGGATGGCTAGCCATCGATTTTGCCACCAAGCGCCCCAAGCGCTTCAACAGCGAGCAGATGCTCTACTTTACCAAGCTAAAGGAGAAGAATGCGCTGCCCTACGCCCCCATTAAGCTATCGGCGGCAGCCTGCGAGCTATCGCAGCAGGGCATTGTTACCCCAACCTTCTTCGATATCGACCTCAACCGCCACGTAACCTCCACCCGGTATATCGATTGGATGGTGGATACGCTACCTACCGACTTCCTGCTGACCGCCTACCCCGCCAAGCTAACCATCAACTACCTAAAGGAGACAATGCTGGGTGATACGGTTGCCATTTGCAGGGGCAAAGCAGACGATGGCTCCTTCGCCTTTGAGGGAATCAACCAAGCAAGCGGCGCTACAGCCTTCCGCGGGCTGGTGGAGTACCGCTAACGGCATTACTGGAGAAGAACGGGGGTGGTTTCTGAAAAAAAGGGCCTACAGCACCCCACAGCAGGGCTATCTCCCCTTTTAGACACAGGCTATTTCAATCAAAAAGGCCTTCCTCGCGATGCAAAAGCTGAGCTTTTCAATTGAAAAGTTGAGCTTTTGAATCAAAAAGTCGGACTTTTGAATCGAAAAGCTGAGCTTTCGGATCAAAAAGCTGAGCTTTTGAATCGAAAACCTGAGCTTTTCAATCGAAAAGTTGAGCTTTTGAATCGAAAAGTTGGACTTTTGAATCAAAAAGTTGAGCTTTTCGATCGGAAAGTAGAGCTTTTGGATAGAGAAATCGAGGTGAAAAGATAGAAAACAGAGCCCAGAAAAGGCTAAGACCATCAGTGAGCCTGGTTACGGCCTACTACTCCTGAGCGACCCGATAACCCGAACAGCAAACGCTGCTGCGCCTAAATATCAAGGTACCGCTTCTCCCCTTTTTCGAAGTAGCAAACTCGCCGGTAGCCCACCTCGTGCAGCAAGCTAAGCGCCTCGTCGAAAAACTGCCCCACGTTATCGCGATGGTGCGCATCGGAGCCTAAGGTAACGTCTACCCCCAACTCAAAAAGCTGCCTAACGATGCTTGGGGTCGGATATAGCTCGTTGCACACCTTTATCCTGCCTGCGGTGTTTATCTCGTAGGCCATATTGGCCTCCTTTATCTTTCTACCAATGGCCTCCACCTTGGGTGTAAAATCCTCCGTAGCATGAAAACCGTACTTCTTGGGCAAATCGAAGTGCCCTACAATATGGTAAAGGCGGCTTTCCACCATTTTTTCGAGCAAATTGTAGTACTGAGCGTAGGTGGCATTCACATCCTTTCCCACCCAATCTTCGGCGTTGCTGTCGATATTCCAATCGCCAATGTAATGCACCGACCCGATTATGTAGTCCCACTGATTTTCCTCCTTTAGGCGAACAACCTCCTGCTCGCAGCCCAGCACGTAGTCTACCTCCATTCCAAAAAGCAGCTTAGTGCCGTTGGCGTGCAGCTTCATCTCCCGAAAAATGTTCCTCATCTCGGGGAATCGGTGCTTGGGGGTGGTCCAGAAGTTGTCGTGAAAGCAGAGGTGGTCGGTAATTCCGTAGATGGCGATTCCTTTATCCTGGGCAGCCTGGTACATCTCGGTATGGCTGCTGTGCCCATCGGAAAAAGTCGTATGGGAGTGTAAATCTACTAGCATGCTCTTCATTAGTTCTCTATTGCCCCATAAATATCAGCATTATATTTTAAATGAATATTACCCCAACAATATTTATTCTTAACCTAAAGATAACGGAGGCTTTGCGCAGCCTATCGGCTATGTTTTTAGCTTTAGACATCAAATAACGTATAAGCAATTATGGTTCTTTACAGATTATCGCTCAAGAAGCTACTCCTTTTTTCCTCTTTTGGCGTTGTTGCCGTACTCCTAGCCATCTTACTCACCACCAACTTCTCGATTAAAAGTTCCATCAGCAACTACACCACCCTAAGCCAGATGGATGAGCTTACCGAATGCGCGCTGAGGCTCAAAAAAAACGAGAAAGATTTTGTGATGCTCGACACTAAAAGCCCGCAGTTCTTCCTATCGGGACAAAGCCGCAGCACGGTACAGTTCGACAGCACCTTTTTGCGAACCAAAAAGCTGCTCGAAGGCCTTAAGCGCAACAATGTGTTTAGCACCGACGAGCTGCAGGGTAACTTAACCCAAATGGAGACTGGCCTAAATGGATATGGGAAGGCCTTTAAGGAGCTGGTGGCGCTGCACCGCGAGCTGGGCTTTAAGGACGAAGGCGTTATAGGCAAAATGCGCGGCGCCATTCACGAGGTGGAAAACGAGCTCAACACCGAAAGCAGCTTTGAGCTCATCAGCGAGATGCTAATGCTGCGCCGCCACGAAAAAGACTACATGCTCCGCAAGGATACCGCCTACATCTCCAAGTTTGATGGGCAGATGGGCACGATGCTATCCAAAGTTACCTCGCCAACCATGATTAGCCTGCTGTATACCTACAAAAAGTACTTCGAGGAGTACGTAACGCTAGACCAAAAGATCGGATTAAACGAAAATAGCGGCGTAAATGCAGCCGTAACCAGAAATTCGGCCGCCTTTGAGTCGGCGCTAAATAGCGCACGGGCTGTTGTAAAAGATAAGGAGCAAAGCAGCACCAACGAGTCGCTTTTTGTTCTATTTGCGGTCATCATTCTGCTTTCTGGATTGGTTATCATCGTTCTATACGTCTCCTCCAACCACATTCTAAAGTCGATAAAAAAGCTGCAAAACTACATACTGCGGTTGGGTAAGGGCGAATTGCCCGAGAAAATAACCGTTATGGGTAAAGACGAGGTTGCGCAGATGGAGGATTCGCTTAACGAGCTGATAACAGCGCTACGCAACACCCGCGACTTTGCCATCGAGGTAGGAAACGGGAACTTTGAGGCAGATATCAACGTGTTTAGCAACTCGGGCGAAGTTGGCGAAAGCCTGCAGGAAATGCGCAAAAAGCTCTCGCAGGTTGCCGTGGAGCGCACGGTGCAAGCCGAAGAAAACCAGAAGCGCCTATGGATCAACGAGGGGATTACGCTGGTTAACGACATCGTAAACAAAGGGAAGGACGACATAGAGGAGCTCTGCTACGAGTTTATTACCGGAGTGGTAAAGTACGCCGGCCTCAATCAGGCAGGCATCATGCTCGAAGAGGTAGACGAAGACGAAAATCCCTACCTAAAAATGGTAGCAACTTACGCCTTTAACCGCCGAAAATTCTACCAAAAAAGGGTGGAAATAGGCGACGGCCTTGCGGGGATGTGCTTTTGGGAAAAGGAAATGATATACATTACCGATGTTCCTAAAGATTACAGCTCCATATCGTCGGCCTTAGGGGAAGCAAGCCCAAAATGCGTGATAATACTTCCGCTGCTGGTAGATAACATTGCCATCGGAGTAATAGAGATGGCCAGCTTCAAAGTATTTGAAAGAATCGAGATTGAATTCTTTGAGCGCTCGGTAGGAATACTTGCGGCACGCCTACTTGGGCTAAGAACGAGCGTTGCAACCTCCAAGCTACTCGAACAAACCAAACTTCAAGCGCAGGAGATGGCTGCACAGGAGGAGGAGCTGCGTCAAAACCTAGAAGAGCTGCACGCCACTCAGGAGTCGCTTATGGTACGGGAGGACGAAATGCGCGAGCAGATGCACCTCTTCCAAGAACAAATGGAGCAGGAACGCGCCGAAGCAAATAGGGAGCGCGCCAACTACCTAGAGCGCCTAGCCGTACATAAACGAACCATGGATGCCTTTGGGGCGGCCTTTCTGCTTGCCGAATTCGACCTAAAAGGGAATCTGGAGTGGGCAAATGGGAAGTTTCTTCAAACCTTTGGGGTCGATCACGACTTTATGGAGTCGTTTAACATGCTTCTTTGCGACCATACGATCGATAAAACCCAAGAGCTTCAGCGCTGGGATATGCTACGCAAGGGAGAGCCATTTATTGGAGAGGTTACCATCTGCAACGGAACGCTACTGGTAACCCTTTTAGCCAACTACCAGCCTGTAATGGGAGTCGAAACCAAAGGAGGACATGTATTCTACTCCGCCGCAACCATTGCAACATCTCAAAATGTCTCCCTTGTGGTAGAGTCGGAAAGTACAATGCTAGATATTGCGGTTAACTAATCTCCAATGTAAAGGAGCTATCTAAAAGCAGGTATCACGTATCTCGATATGCGCATCACAACAGGCTGCCCCACGTTGTAGCAAGTTGTGGTTGCAACTCGTGATACATGATACCTGTGTCGCAATACGTTTAGGACAGCCTTTTTATCCTTCGACGCACATGAAAACATACAGATGGAATAGGAATAACCGAAGAATTTTCCTTCCGTTGGAATTGATCCTATTTTACTATTTTTGCAGAATAAACAGGACATCTAGATTATCCTAATTACTTACATTATAGTTTAACAATGAAAACAATCAACCAAATCCTAATTATTGGTATAGGATTATTCTTAGCCTCATGCAGCTCGAAAGAGGAGGATTTAACTCCAACAGTAGAGGATAAAATAGCCTACGTAATAGAGGATGTAACCCCTAATACTCATTATTTCACGAAAGAAAACTCTAACAACTTAACCTTTGATAATAACCTTCTAAATAATTTAGGAGTAGGCACAAATGGCATTGCAGAAGAAACTAAAATTTCCATTTTCAATCCTAATCCTTCCTTAAGCCCCATCATAGAAACATCATTGGACGAATACTTTTCCACCCAAATTATTGCATCTTGGGAACTTAATAGAACAGATTATCTAGAAGACTCAATTATCCAAAAAGGATTGAAGTTGGATAAAAGCTTTATCTCCAATTTTTCTCATTATTCAACTTCTAAAAATCCAACGCTTTACATCCGTTTTATACTATATAAACGATTCGGAACTGTTTCTTTAAACCTACAAAACGAGAAAATTAATGAGCTGCTAACCTACAAAACGTCGCTTGTTCAAAATGTACAGAAAAGCGAGATTAAACTAACCCCAGAGCAATTTTACAATAACTATGGAAATTCATATGTCAACTCGATGACACTTGGCAACTTTGCAGGAGCCAATATTACCATTACAAATTTTGATGTGAAGAGCGGTAAGGATGCTGTAATACTAGAAACGATTGCTGGATTACGCCAAGTTCTTATGGGAAAAACAACTTGGGACAAATTTACAGCAGCTAGCAGGTATCTAAAGGAAACTCAAACTGTTGTTAACAGGAGCACAACCTTTCCTAAAATGGACTTTAACTTAAGCCTTGATCATGCAATAGCCGAATTTAATAAGTTAGGAAATATTTACGAAAAAGGAGACTTTGGAATACTCGGAAAAAGCTACAAACCTTTCTCTACAATTTACCCCGACTATAAATTTTTACCATAAAGAAGCAAAAGAGAGGAGGATAAAGTATACGTATCCTCCTCTTTTTATCATACAAAGATATTTCAGGAGATATCCCCCCGAATAGCCTCCGCATTGAGGCTCTTTAAATCTCAATAAGCCATAAAGAGGATTACAAACAAATAAAACCCCCTGCCAGATTACTCTAGCAGGGGTTAACTATATCTTGTAAGGGTAAAATCAGCCCTTACCTTTTTTTAGCGGTTACGAAGCCAGTAAAGTCCCTTGTAACTTGGGTCGTTATGGTACCAAATTGCAGGAGTTACCACCTTACCTTCTGTGGTTTTTAGGTTGCGGTTGTAAACAGCCATTACGGGGCAGAAAAGAATGTCAGAAACTCCAACCTTAACCTTTCCCTCCTCTTCGATGGAGATAACCTCGTACCCGTTTGCCTTAAGAATATCGGTAATATGCTTAGCGCGCTCGGGAGTAGCCGACTTTTCTACAATCGAACAAGCGGTGCCATTTAACACCTCAACGGTATGATTTGCATTTATTGCCATAGCTGTATTCGTTTATAGTGCTGAGCTAATTTTATCGATAAAACCGTAAAGCGAACCAACAAAACCAAGTCCGATAAGCGCAATAACGCAGATAATAAGCACTGCGTTGGTGGCCAACGAACCTTTAACTGTTGGAACGGTCTCCTCTCCTGGCTGGCTAATAGCAATTGCTCTTACAATACGTAGGTAGTTGTAAAGAGATAGCACCAAGTTAAGCGTAGCAATACCTAAAAGGATGTACACCTTAGAGCCTAAACCAGAAGTTAACAGGAATAGCTTACCAAAGAATCCGGCGGTTGGTGGAACACCAGCCAAAGAGAATAGCGCAATAGCAAAGATAAGCGTATAGAACGGATTCGTTTTAAACAATCCTCTGTAGCTCTCAATATCCTCCTTGCCAGTTTTATCGGCAATAGCGCCAATAATACCAAATAGCGCAATGTTGCTAAACAGGTAGATAATGATAAAGTATACAGCAGTATCTATACCAGTTTGCGAAGCACCAGCAATACCCACTAGGATAAAACCAACTTGAGTAATTGAAGAGAATGCCAAAAAGCGCTTAAGGTTGGTTTGACGCATGGCAAATAGGTTACCAACAGTCATACTCAACGCTGATAGGATGCTGATGGCGTAAAGCCACTCGTCCCTAAGCGAACCAAATACGCGGTAAAGAACGGTAATGAAGATAAAAACCACCGCACCCTTAGAAAGTACCGAAAGGTAGTTGGTTACAGGCGTTGGAGCACCTTCATAAACGTCGGCAGTCCATAGGTGGAAAGGAACGATAGACATCTTGAACGCAAAACCACTAAGAATAAGCACAAATGCAAAAAGCAAAAGTGGCGTTACATGGATGTTTGCGATGATATTCTCGAAGCTAAGGCTACCAACCGCACCATAAAGAAGCGATATACCAAAAAGAGTAATACCAGTTGAGAAAGCTGACGACATGATAAGCTTAATACCAGCCTCAGACGATGCCTTGCTGTTGATTTGAATAGCAGCTAAAGCAGCAATTGGAATTGTAGAAAGCTCCAATCCAATGTAAAGAGGAAGGATGTGTCCACTCGAAAGCATAACAAACATACCAAGGATGCTGGAGAGCATCAAAATATAAAACTCGGTACGCTTGCCTAGGGTAAGCAACCAGCTACGCGATGCCAACGAGATAAGAAGTAGGCCTAGGTTTAGGATATTCTTCTCGAAAACAATTAGCGGAGTGGTGTTAAAGAAGCCCGTAAAGAGCGTTCCGCTTATCATAGGAATAAAACCAGCTACAAAGTTTATCCCCAAAAGCCAGTTTACGGTATTAAGAAAGCATTTCTCCTTCTTATCGAAACCAGAAAGGTTGAAGATAAACAGCGCGATGATGATAAGGGACATTATCCACTCAAAGCGCATTAGGGTAAAATATTGAAGAAGCATTTCGTTCAATTTACGGGTTAAATAACTAGGCGTTTAGCAATCTCCTGAACATCGGTGCTAATCAAATCTGTCAACCAGAAAGGCATAGTACCAATAAACACGATGCCTGCTACCAACAGGATTACCGCAGCGCGCTCATTCCAAGTAGCATCAACAAGCTGCTTGAACTCGGCGTTCTTTATGGTTCCCCAAATGGCAGTACCCACCGCACGAAGGATATAAACTGCTGTTACCACGATTGAAGATGCAGCAAGAATGGTTGCAATCTTATAGTAGATACCAGCACGTTCCCAAGCACCCACAAAAACGGTCATTTCAGAAACAAAGCCGCTGAATCCGGGAAGACCAAGCGAGCAAAGACCTGCAATGATAAACGCGGTACCAATAAATGGCATTTGAGTAAATACTCCACCCAGCTCATCGGCGTTACGCGTGTGCGTGCGCTCGTATATCATACCGATAGCGGCAAAGAAGAGGGCTGTCATGATACCGTGAGATACCATTTGCATTACAGCACCCGTCATCCCCGTTTGGGTAACAACGGCAATACCAAGTACCACAAACCCACAGTGCGAAACGGAAGAGTATGCGTTCATATACTTCAGGTCGCGCTGCATAAGAGTGGCAAACGCGCCGTAGAAGATTGCTATTGTTGCAAGGATGATGAAGATCCAAGAAAGATCGACAGCCGCGTTAGGCATCAGGTAAGTTGCCACGCGAAGCGCACCATATCCACCCAGCTTCATAGAGATACCTGCAAGGAACATAGAAGCAGCCGTTGGTGCCGACGAGTGACCGTCTGGAGCCCAAGTGTGGAATGGGAACATGGCGGTAAAGATTCCGAAACCGATGAATGTCAACAGGTAAATTGGAGCCTGAACAACCATTGGGAAGCTCATCTTCGAAAGTTCGATAAGGTTCCATGTGTTGTGGCCATAGTACCAGCCAGAAGCTAAGTAAAGACCAATCAAACCTAGGAATACTAGAGCCGAACCACCCATAAGCATAAGGGCTAGCTTCATGGCATTCTTCTCCTTTTGTCCGCTACCCCAAATTCCGATAAGAAGGTATTTAGGTATTACGGCCAGCTCTAGGAAGAAGAACAGCATAAATAGGTCTAACGAAACGAAGAAGCCGTAGGCTCCAACGCTAAGGAAGGTTAGCAGGAAGAAGAACTCCTTTACACGGCTTTCAATCTTCCACGAAACCAATACACCAGCCACAACCACCATTGCAGTAAGCATTACCATTGCCAAAGCAATTCCGTCTACACCAACTGCGAAGTTGATTTTAAGCGGAGCAAACCAAGTGTAGGTAGTTGTAAATAGCATTTGAGCCTTTTCGCCCGCTGCGCGAAGCGCCATATAGTGGGTGGTTAGCCAAGTGGCAAACCCAAGTTGGATAATGCTACCTGTAAGAGCAATCTGCTTAACCTGCTCGCCCTTTTTAGGGAAAAGAAGCAGCAGCGATGTTACCGTTGGTATGAGGAGTAGTATTACTAGCAAGCTCATAATTACAAGAATTTAAAGATTAGGAGTGCTGCAAGCACAATCACACCGCCAAGGAACCACATAGTGTAGCCTTGAAGCTTACCCGACTGCACGCCTTTAATACCATAAGACAACTTCTCTGTTTGAATGCCCGAATCTTGGATGGTTCCGTCAACAACGTTACGGTCGAACCAAGCGGCAGGACGGCCCATGAATGGGAAGATAATTTTCTTAGTAATAAAGAGGTAAACCTCGTCGATGTAGAACTTATTAAGAACGGTTGTATAAATACCACCAAGCGATTTGGCGAGGTTATCGGCCTTATCGTTTTTCTTAAAGTAAAGCACGTAGGCAATGATGATGCCCAACAATCCTACCGAAACAGGAAGGATAGAGAAGCTAGCATGGAATACTATTTCAATTGGCTTACCGTCGGCAGTAACAAAGTCTCCGAAAGGAATAAAACCGGCCAAAACAGAGCCAATAGCCAAGATGATGAGCGGAATAGTCATAAATCCGCTGCCCTTTTCGTGGTTATGGTGATCGGTAGCAGGCTTGCTCCAGAAGATGTTAAAGTAAAGACGGAACATGTAGAAAGCCGTTAAGCAGCTTGCGATGATTCCTAGCACAAAGATGGTTGTGTTGGCATGGTATGCCGAGCTAAGAATGGTTTCCTTACTAAAGAATCCGGCAAACGGAGGAACCCCTGCGATAGCCAAACATGCAATAAGGAAGGTGATGTTGGTAATTGGAAGAGCCTTACGCAAGCCTCCCATATCCTTCATGTCGTTGCTATGAACAGCATGAATTACCACACCTGCACCCAAGAATAGAAGCGCCTTAAAGAACGCGTGGGTGAAAAGGTGGAACATCGAACCGGTAAATCCTTCGCTTTGCTCTGCTCCCCAACCAGCAACGCCAATTGAGAACATCATGAAACCAATTTGCGATAGCGTAGAGAAAGCAAGTACGCGCTTGATATCGGTTTGTGTGGTGGCGATAATAGCCGCAAAGATAGCGGTAAACACACCCACATAGCCAATAAAGTGAAGCACATCGGGAGCGGAGATAGAGTAAACAGGGAATAGACGAGCCACCAAGTAAACCCCAGCAACTACCATTGTTGCAGCGTGGATAAGGGCCGAAACAGGAGTTGGACCTTCCATTGCATCGGGTAGCCAAATGTGTAGCGGGAACATAGCCGACTTACCAGCAGCTCCCATAAATACAAGTAGCGCCCCCCAGCTTAATGACGATAGGCCAAGGAAGGTTACGGACTTCATACCCAACATTTGCAGCGAACCAGCCTCGGTTAGGCGAGAGTTGATGTCGGCAATGCTAAAAGAATCGGCACCAAAACCAAGAACAAGGATACCAATAAGGAAGCCTAAGTCGGCAAAGCGAGTAACAATGAACGCTTTTTTAGCCGCAGCAATAGCTGATTGCTTGGTAAAGTAGTAGCCAATAAGAAGGAACGACGACACGCCCACCAACTCCCAGAAGATGTACATTTGGAAGATGTTTATCGAAAGCACCAATCCCAGCATGGAGAAGGTGAATAGCGATAGGTACGAGTAGTAGTTCTTATAGCGCTCCTCGCCATGCATGTACTGCACGCTGAAGATATGCACCATAGAAGAGATGGCCGTAACCACGATGAGCATCATTACCGAAATAGGATCGAGGATAGCCCCGAAGTTGATGCTAAGCGCAGAGTTGAATACGAGCCATTTTACGTCGAAGGCAATGTGTGGAGCGTAGGCTCCGTTTACCTTTCCAAAGTCGAAGAAGTAACCCTTTGCTACAAAAAGCGCCAAAGCTAACGAAGCAAGGATTGCGGTGGTTGCAATAACACCGCCCATCTTATTCCCCATACGCTTACCAGCAAGCCCGATAATCACGAAGCTTAGCAGCGGTAGCAGGGGGATGAGAATAGTTGCAATATCCAAATTCATAGCTTAGTATTTTAGGTTATCTGCTTCGTCCATATCAACCGTATTGAACTTGCGGTAGAGGTTGATGATGATGGCGATGGCCACCGTAACCTCGGCTGCCGCAATGGCAATTACGAAGAGGGTAAAGAAGATCCCCTCGAGCTGATGTGGGTAGAGATACTTGTTAAACGCAATAAAGTTGATGTTAACGCTGTTTAGAATTAACTCGGTAGACATAAGCATCGTAATCATGTTACGACGGGTAAAGAAACCGTATACGCCTAGGAAAAACAGCATGGTGCTAAGCACCAAAAAGTGGGTCAATGGTATCTGTTCCATAGTCTACTCCTTTTTTTCTTTCATGGCGATGGCGATACTACCTACAAGCGCGGCAAGAAGCAGGAAGCTTATCACCTCGAAAGGTAGCGCGTAGCCGTGGTTTTGGTAATCGAGCATCTGCACACCGATATTCTTAACAGAGCTATCAACAGCAGCTTGCGTAGTTGGGGTAAAGGCATGCTGCAGCAGGATGGTTGATGTAAATATCAGCCCAGCTAGAGCAAGAATTCCACCTATAATAGCGTTTTTACGCTTAGCGGGAGGAAGTTTTTTACCCGATTGGTGGGTAAGGAATATCGAGAAGATGATGAGCACCACGATACCACCCACGTAGATCAAGATTTGTAGACCCGCAACGAACTCCATGTTCATGAGGAAGTAGATACCGGCGATGCTTACCATAGTAAACAGCAGGTATACCGCCGAACGGAAAATCATGCGAGAGAAAACGGTTAGGGCACCAAAAGCAACCGCCATTAGCGCCAAGATGTAGAATATTACTGCTTCTGCGCTCATACTATTTTGCTTTAAGTTTCGAACCTGGTTTATTTAGCACCTTGTTAAGCGTAGTGCTCTTGTAGGCGCTATGCTCGAAGGTGTTTACGAAGGTGATGGCATCGCTAGGGCAAGAGTCTACGCAAAGGCCGCAGAAGGTGCAAAGGCCCATGTGGTATTGCCACTTGTCGAGTACCTTCTTCTTCTTTCCGTCTTCCTGCTCCTCCTGCTTAGAAATGATTTTGATAGAGCCGTTAGGGCAGTTCATTTCGCAGATGGTACATGCGGTACAAGCGTGCTCGTTGTTCTCGTCGTGAGTAAGGATAAGCTCACCCTTAAAACGGCTTGGGATTACTAGCGAATCACGGTTCTCAGGATAAGGCTGGGTAAGCATCTCCTTAGGGTGCGTGAAGTAGTAGCCCGTAAGCTTCATCCCTTGCCAAAGCGAACGGAAGGCAAGGAAAATGGTCTTGAAATAGTTATATAAATACTTCATCGGGATACGGATTATAAGTGCCAGCCCATAAGGGTAATAAGTGCGGCAATCATCATGTTAACAATGCTAATTGGTAGCAGATATTTCCACTCTAGCTTTAGGAGCTGGTCGATACGAAGGCGAGGGAATGTCCAGCGGAACCACATAATTAGGAATATAATTCCGAAGGTCTTACCGAAGAACCACACCACGCCAGGGATATAGTCCATGAAATGGTTGAAGCTATCGAGACCGATGATGTGGAAAGGCTGCCATCCGCCAAGGAATACGGTAACGGCAAGCATCGAAAGCACGAGCATGTTGGTGTACTCCGAAAGGAAGAACATGGCGAACTGCATACCCGAATATTCGGTGTGGAAACCTGCGGTAAGCTCCTGCTCTGCCTCGGCTAAGTCGAATGGAGCACGGTTAAGCTCGGCAGTAGAGGCAATGATATAGGTAACGAAGGCGATGATGGCAGGGATATGTCCCTTGAAGATCCACCACATGTCGCCTTGGCTCTCGATGATATCCTTGATGCTAAGGCTACCCACCATGAGAACGATGGTGATGAGCGAGAGGCCAGATGAAAGCTCGTAGCTGACAATCTGCGCACCGCTACGCATCGATCCGAGAAGCGAGTACTTGTTGTTGGACGACCATCCGGCCATAAGGATACCGATTACCGCAAGCGAGCTTACGGCGCTAACGAAGAATACCCCGATGTTGATGTCCCAGAACTGTACGCCAGGGGCAAATGACATGGGAGTAAAGGTTGCGAAGCTCACGGCAGTCACCATAAAAGGTGCCAAGGAGAACATGAGCTTATCGGCATTCTTTGGAGTAAGGCATTCCTTCATGAATAGCTTGAGCACGTCGGCAACAGCCTGTAACGTACCCCACTTTCCTACGCGGTTTGGGCCGTAGCGCATCTGCATAAAGCCTGCCACCTTACGCTCGGCGTAAACCATCAAAATGGCCATTACAATTACCAGCCCGATGATGGCAACACCGCCAAGAACCAGCTCGGCTGCCAACGCGAGGTTGGGCGAGAAGGTTTGGTGGAGCCAACCGTCAATCGTTTTGATAATATCTGACAATGTAATTGTTAGTAACATCTTATTGTTTTTTTGTACAGCGATATGCGATTTGTGACTTGTGATATGCGATACGTTATTTGCGGTAGGAGATTAATGATCTTTCTTCTAAAATCTCACATCTCTTATCGCGCATCTCTTATTTCATATCTCACTTCTCATATCTCTCTTCTGAAACATCTACCTATCAATATCTGGGATAATTAAATCGAGCGTAGACATGATTGCGACCATGTCGGCAATCTTTTGTCCCACGAACATTTGGCGAAGTGCCCCAAGGTTGGCGAAGTTTGGTGTACGGTACTTCAACCTGTAAGGTTTTGCACCGCCATCGCTAACCAGGTAAACGCCAAGCTCGCCGCGTGCGGTTTCTACGCGCTGGTAGTATTCGCCTGCAGGAACTTTTAGCACACCTTTAATCTTCTCGCGGTAGGGACCTTCGGGAAGGTTATCGATGAGCTGCTCGATGATTTTGATAGACTCCAGCATTTCATCCATGCGCACCATGTAGCGAGCGAAGTTATCGCCCTCGGTGTAGATGATTTCCTTGAAGTCTAGCTTATCGTATCCATCGTAGGGGAATCGTTTACGCACGTCGCAGGCTAGTCCGGAGGCGCGACCAACAGGACCGCAGGCGCCGAAGTTGATTACATCCTCCATAGAAAGATGTCCGATACCTTTAAGACGGTGCTGTACGATTACGTTACCGGTGTAGAGCTGGTCGAACTCGGGAAGGTTCTTTTTGAACTGCACCAACCACTTCTTAACATCGGCTACGAAGTTAGGATGCACGTCCTGCATTACGCCACCAGGGGTAATGTAGCTCATGGTAAGGCGGTTTCCGGTAGATTCTTCGAAAATTTCGAGAATGGTTTCGCGCTCGCGGAATCCGAGGAAGAAAGGAGTAACGGCTCCCATGTCCAATCCCAAGCATCCCCACCACAGCTGGTGCGAGGCAAGGCGCTGTAGCTCGGCCATAATTATACGGATGGCCTGAGCGCGAGGAGGTGCCTGTATTCCAAGCCCCTTTTCTACGGCTAAAGCAACCGCCTGGTTGTTCATATGCGCCGATAGGTAGTCCATACGGCTAGTAAGGTGAACGCACTGCTTGTAGGTAAGCGCCTCGTTCATCTTTTCGATACCGCGGTGAATGTAGCCAAGGTGAGGCTCGACATCCATTACCGTTTCCCCGTCGAGCTTCATTTTTAGGTGAAGCACACCGTGGGTTGAAGGGTGCTGCGGACCAATGTTTATGATAAAGCTTTGGTCTTCGCCCGGTTCGTTGCTAATATTTTTTATTTCCATGTCTTAGGTTACAACGAAATCATATTTTCATCTACATAATCCTTACGAAGCGGGTGGCCAGGCCACTCGTCGCCTAGCATAAAGCGGCGAAGGTTTGGATGCCCGTTGAAGCGGATTCCAAAGAGGTCGTACATCTCGTTCTCCATGAATTCTGCGCCGGCCCACAGGGGGAATACCGAATCGACCACGGCGTTGTCGCGATCGTCGAGCTTTACCTTTACCACCATGTCGTGCTTAAAGTCGTACGAGTGGATGTGGTAAACCACCTCGAAGTGGGTGTTTCGGTCGACAGCTGTTTCGCAGAATAGGAAGTTAAACTTGGTTTTGTCGCCCTGCTTAAGCGCAGTTAGCACCTGTAGCAGCTCGGCAGCAGGAACCCAAAGTAGGGGGAAGTCGAACGTATCCTCTACGGTGTACTGAGGGAATGTGGTTTCCAAATATCCCTTCAATTCTTCTCTATTCATCCTCTTGTACCTTTTTAGGTTTATCAATAACGTAAGCCCGCATCTTTTTAATCTTAGCTTGGAGGGCCATCATTCCCTCGAGCAGCGCTTCGGGACGAGGAGGGCATCCTGGGATGTATACATCCACGGGGATTACGTTGTCTACGCCCTTAACCACCGAGTAAGAGTTGTAGAAGAAAGGGCCACCGGAAACGGCGCAAGCGCCCATGGCGATTACGAACTTGGGCTCTGGCATTTGGTCGTAAAGCCTCTTGAGCACGGGGGCCATCTTGTAGGTGATGGTACCGGCCACAATGATTAAGTCGGCCTGACGAGGGGTTGCGCGGGCAACCTCGAAACCAAAGCGAGACCAGTCGTACTTAGCCGAGGCGGCTGACATCATCTCGATAGCGCAGCAGCTTGTTCCGAAAGTTAGCGGCCACAGGGAGTTGCTGCGTGCCCAGTTGGCTAGCGCATCAACTGAGGTAACCAAAAAGTTGGTTTTGCCGGTTTCGTCGGCAAATACCTCGCCCGGAAAATCTGGTTTCTGAGTTAAATCCATTGTAACGCTTTCTTTTTATAGGCATAAAGAAGCCCAAGGAACAATACGATAACGAAAAATAGCATTTCGACAAATGCCGTAACGCCTACCGTCTTGAAGGCCGCGGCCCAAGGGTACATGAAGGCGATTTCGACGTCGAAAAGCAGGAATACGAGGGCAAAAAGGTAGTAACCTACGTGGAATTGAACCCAGGTGGTACCCTCTGTTTGGATACCACACTCGTAAGCTTCTCCCTTTACTTCATTGGTCTTGCTCACCGACATGGCGTTACCAAGCCCAATAGCCAATGCAGCGAAGAAAATTCCGCAAAACATTAGCAGTAGGAGTGAAACACTTCCCATACTAATTACCTGTTTTAGTAGTATATTGATTTAATAAGTCATTCTTCGGTTAACACAATAGGGGCTACCGCTAGCACGCTATTGTTGCCAACAAAATAGGCTTACAGCCTGACGCCGAGCGTCTAAACGGGGGGTGCCAAATCGTAGCCAAGCTTTGCTTTTTGCATTCGCAAAAGTTTAGTAATTAATAATCTTGTTTATTTTGGCTTTTAGAATGCGGCAAAAGTAAAGGCTTAATTTCGTTTTCCAATAGCCCTTCGGGAAATTGTTCAACCAACGCTGTTAAGCAGTTAACACCTTTTTTAAGGGTATAAACGATGAAATATCAGGCATGTTGGCCTGTTATCCCCTTAACACCCTCCGATTTTAACTAAAATTATAGCACAAAATAACATTAGGCGCACCGTAAAGCGCAGCAGGAGCTAATTGATTACAAAGAAGTTGAATGGAGCTAAAAAGAATAGGCCGAAGCTAAAGTAAACTTGGGTGTGCAAAACAAAAAAAGGCCCCATGCAGCGGAACAAAGCCGCTGTACAATGCGGCAACTACGTAAAAACATGGATATACGCCTTGTAGAATGGGGTAACCGCCTTGAAGGAGCGAAAAAGTGCCCCTGTGAAATGAAGGTTTGGAGGTTTGTAATGCATAAGTGAGGGTGTGGTAACCATAAGTTGGAGAGATATGAGGGCTATTAGAATTGTTAATAATACCCCATTTATAATATCAGTTGCTGATATTATAAAAAAATAGGCTGTTATAATGGTCGATGCTTTTTTCTCTTGGTTAAATTTGGGCTATAATAAAAACAACAATATGGGACAATACAGAGAGTTTACGGAACAAGATTACATAAACATGGGTCATGCTAAGTTGATGGAGGTAGTTAAACATTTTCCTTATGTGATAAGGTTGAGAATAAAGCAAACACCAGAGTTGTGTATGGCCGCGGTAAGGGTTGACGGGTTAGTTCTTGAATGCGTTAGGGTACAGAGTAGAGAAATATGCTTAGAGGCAGTGAAGCAGAACGGTTTCGCGTTAAGGTATGCCGAATTCCAAAATGAAGAAATTCTTATGGAGGCCGTGAAGCAGAATGGGATGGCGTTGGGGTTAATTAGAAACCAAACGATTGATTTAATAAAGGCGGCATTGGTACAGACGCCTTTTGCTTATAATAAGATAATAAAACAAGACCTTTTTACATATATGTTGCTTAGGGAGTTATACGGTGAACTAAGGCTTAAACTTGAATCAGTAGAATAATATGAGTGATTAAAAAATAGTTACTACCAACCCAAATGGTTTGCGGCTGGTTAAACCAACACATAAACTTTGTATGTAGGCAGTTAGGGTGTTCCCGACTGCGTTAAGGTTTATAGAAAACCCTTCACCCAAAATGTGAATGGAAGCGGTGAAGAGTTGGGGTTTCTTGCTTGGTTGAGTAAAGAAGCAGAGCGAAGAAATGTGCTTGAAGGCCAGCTGGCAATCAACGTTTAATGCCATATTTTGCCATAAGAAGCGGAAAAATGTGGTTGAGGCGGTAAGTAGTGATAAGATAGTAAGTTTGTAATGGTAAATTAGCGGAGTGGTAACCATAAGTTGAGGTCTGGTAATGATAAGTTGGGGTTTGGTAACCATAAGTTGCGGTGTGGTAATGGTAAGTTGGCTGTTTGGTAACGGTAAGTTGAGGTGTGGTAATGGTAAGTTGGAGTGTGGTAACGGTAAGTTGAGGTGTGGTTATAAAGGAATGGGGGTTTGGTAATGGGTAAGTGGCGCCGTGTAGCGGAAGAGTGCCAGCTTGGGACAAATAAATGCCTGCATAAAATAAAGGAGCTTCTCCATGTTTTGGAGGAGCTTCCCTTTTTTGTAGAAGAGTGGTAGCGTGTAGCAGCTAAGTGGCCGCATGTTTTTTCACAATACGCTGCCTACTTTAAGAAGCTGGTGCATATGCTCCCCTACCCTCGCCTAGCAAACGGGGAGTCAGCCCGCGAAAAGGAGCAAATGGCGCCAGCCATGCACCTACTAAAAGATGCATTTAGATGAGGTGGCCATGAATAGCTAAAGTAGCCCCTAAAATAGGCCATATTGCGCTTAAGGTAAGCAGAATGGCTTCGGGAATGCGGCTTTTGTCTGTGTGTGTTATTTAGATTTAATATAAATTGCATTTTGTTAGTAAAAAGGGGTTAAAAAAGTGGAAAAATTATTGGCTATTCCCGAAATTTATTTTCAGAACTTAAAAAACCAACAGAAATGAAATCAACTACCATTAACTTTTACAGGGCATTAAACAACATTATTCGTTTTATTAAAAGTTCGCCAGATATACAGAGCTACCCGGCAGCAAAAACGATTCTTAGCAATATGGTTGCCAACAGCGCGGCGATAGCGCCCATTTACGAGGAGCTGCAACAGGACTCGAGCTACCTACAGGATAAAGTAAACCTTTTGGTAAAGAATATCTCCAAAAATGGGTACCCGATTGGCAAAGCAGTAGAAAGTTACGCGATTGATAGGAAGGATCCGTTTTTGGCAAAGCGTATCCACACCAACTACACGCAAATCAACCGAGCAGGCTGCAACGCAACGTATAATTATGGGAAGATGATAGAAGTAGAGGCATTACGCCTGCTTGAGCAGCTTAAATCGTACCGAATTGATGAGCAGATGCTGGTAGATTACGGCAACGACCTTACGGAGCTGAAGCGTACGCTTGCAGAGCTGGATGACTTCCAGCAAAATCGAAAGCATAAGAATATGCAGCTGGAGCAGTACCTAAAACAAAGCCGAACGTACATAGAACAGGTTGACGTCTTTATGGAAACGTTTCGAATGCAGCAACCTGAACTTTACAAGATGTATATCGCCATTCGGAAAGAAAAGGAGAACATCAACGGCATAACGCAGATAAAAGTGTACGATAGCGAGACGGGCGAACCTGTAAGGGAGGCTAAGGTGGCCATAATTTCGACAACAAGGATGGAAAATGGAAAACCGCTAACGGTGGTGGAGCGCAAGACTGGAAAGAATGGCGAGCTGCGGATTTCGGAGCTGGACTACGATATTTATGACGTGATGGTAACCAAAATTGGCTGTAAAGCGACCGCTGCCAAGCTGGTGGTGTCGGATAACAGCCATATAAAGCTAGAAATTAAGTTAGAGCGGCTTCAGCTTAGCTAGAGCGTGCTATTTTATTGGGGTTGACAAACAGCCATGGCGCTACCTGCCATGGCTGTTGCTTTTTTGCCATTTGCTACGGATATGGGGCCTGCATAGAGGTGCTTGCTGCCGGGAAATAGGGATGGGAGGATGGGGATTAGAGTTTGGTTTAAAAAATGGAGGAGCAGGGGAAGGGGAAAGTATTACAAAAATCAACTAAAGATTTCTATTCATCTTTCGATCAATGCTTCCAATAAATATCCTATAATAGAATTATGATTTTTTTCACACACTCCCTCTTAATATTTTATTTCATGTTGAGCATTAATAGAAAAGGGACAGCATTAATGCTGTCCCTTTTCTATTTTTGAATCTGTCTAGATGTCTAATAAAAGATTAGGATTCTCAACAACATAACCTAATATCCCTTTTTCAATGGGGCTATTTCCTGATATAGTGAAATTTTCATCTCGATATGAAGGAAATCCAACGACCTTCCCTAGTTTAGTTTTTGTAAAATCAAATTCACGCTCTACTAAAGGAATTGCCCCTTCATGATATGATCTAAAAATATATCCAACTAGATTAACTTCACATCCTTCATGATTAGAACTTGTTGAATAAATGTATTTATTCTTATTTGAAACTGCATATAATGGGACTAACTGATCTGGGAAAATATCTGAATTTGAAAAAATATACACATCTCTCTCAAATAAATTTTTATATGGAATATTTGTATCTGATATTTTAAAATTTCCAGATAAATTCCCCAAAACTTTCAAATTTCGATCACAAGGCATTAGGCATGTTCGTTTTGCATCATTTGCAGGAGGATTAACAGTTTCCAGTTTTGATATTTTAGTAAGATTATTATTGCAATCAATAATTTTTTTAACTATTTCAGTATGTTTATCTGAATTAGGTATAAAACATGGTTCAACATTTATAAGATTAGACCTATAAAATACCCATTGATTCTTAAGTTCTAAAAACTCTGTTGTATTTACAAAAGGATAATCATTTATTATATCTTTATAAAAAGTATATCTATTTAAAATTCTTGTAAGATTTTTATTTTGATCAACATCTGCAATTGCTTTATTTATTATATCACTAACACCACCTATATTATCAGTAAAATTAAGAATAGGCCCCCCTGATGTACAATTAATTTTTAATGTAGAATTCTTGAATTCAGAATATTGCGATTTTACTTCTTCAAAACTAACTTTTGTTGATATCATACTTTTGAAAGCAGCTTCCGCGCTCATCTTCACAGTAGATGAA